>CBDVBU010000033.1:0-16612 GCA_965372295.1 uncultured Phycisphaerae bacterium | reverse complement strand
AGCCAGTTGAGGTACTCTTGCAGAAACCCGCTCCGCCACGTCTCGTCCCAGATGTTCATGTACTTCACTCGCTCGCCGTTTTTGTCCACTATCGGGGGCGCATCCCAGCCGGGCTGGCCGTACATCAATGGCTTGCCCGCCGTCCAGAACCAGATGTAGCACCCAAGTCCGTGTTGTGCTGCCTTGCGAACAGCTAACTTCATCAACTCCACGTTTCCAATGTTTTCGTTCAGCACCGAGCCTGCCCAGAGCGTGACGTGAGTGAATCCTATCGCCTTTATCCGCTCGAAATCTTCATCCATCTCCCGCTCGGTTACATTGAGTTCGAGTCCTGCGTGTGGGTCGGAACATAAGTGATATGCGATGTTGAATTCCGGCCTTCTGTTCTTCACCTTGATTGTTTTGAGTGATTCCTGTCTTGCAGGCCCCTTATGGATTGGCTCGCTTGCCAAAAGACTCACAACCGTCTGCTTTCGTTGTTCGTAGCCGGCATAGTTGACAGTGGCAGTACCTGCCACACTCGCGCGAGCAAGGCTGTGTGCTTCTTCTGACTGGAGACCAACAGTTGTTTGGTCTTTCAACACTCCAACATTTTCTTGTGATTCGCGCAAATTATCCGCTTCAATCTCCACCATGTGGAAGGTCGTGTCGTCCTCGCCCGTGGCGACGAGCGCCAGATCGCTTCTCCGCTCCAGCATGCCGTGAAAGGCGGATCTGGGCAAGTCAACGAGATACTCCTTCCACCTGCCGCTTCCGGTCTTCCGCACGGTTCGCTGGCCGGTCTGGCCACTGCCCCATCGGACCCGCCATGCTCCCTGTCCGTTGTCCAGATACCACACCCGAAGCCGACACGGTTGCCGCCTCAGGCTGGCGCGGAATTTGGGATCCAGCCGGAAGAAGAACTCTCGTTTTCCCGAGGCCACATCGGTCCGGCGCGCGAACCGGCCGAAGCGTTGCTCGTCCGGGCCGATCATCTTCCGGCCATAGTTGCTCTCGATTGCCACGCTGGTGTCATCCGGATCGATCTGCTCCAGGAACCACCAATAGTTGCCGCGTGGCCGCTCTTTGCCTCCGCGTAACGCACACCAGGCGCCGGGACTCTCCGCGGGTGCCGTATGAAAGCCCGCGTAACGGTTCACGAACTCGAAGGCCGGGCGGTATTCGGGATTCTCCAGCGACGCCCGCACTGCCCAGCCCTTAACCGCAACATAAGAAACGCCCTTGTGCAGTTCCATAAGGCAGCGCCAGTAGTTCCAGGAAATCCCGTTCGGATGACTCTCCACCGTTCCCCAGTTCTCCCAATACGCCTTGGTCTTGCCGCTGCGTGCCATCTGCACGGAGAACAGGTCCACGTCTTCGTAACTCTTGTAGTTCGTGCCGTGAGGATCGATATCGCTTCCAGTCCCGAAGATCCATCCGCCCTCGTCGATCAGATGCTGTGCGTCGCCGTCGGGATATGATTGGGTGAACAGGTTCGCGCGCAGGGCTACGTTAATCTCCGGCATGAGGGCGTCCATGTAGGCTTTCATGATCGTGTAATAGTACTTCTTCGAAGTCTCCCCCCGCGTCCAAGGCGTTGGGCAGCGGTGCCCGTCCGGGGGATAGATCCATGTGTCGCTCGGACTCCGGTCCGCGGGGAGCACCCACATATGTTCCGTCCCGATCGCGTTAGGACTCGCCCGAACGCAGAGGATCAGATGCCTGTACGGAGAGGCCTTGAGATGATCGGCAAGTGCCGTGATCAATTCTTTCTGAATCGCTATGTAGCGGGGATCCCAATATTGAGGAATCACACCACGATTGTTCCCGCAATTCGCAACATAGTCCCATAACCAGTCAGGCTTCTCGTCGTTGGCATTGACTTGAACCGTGGTCGGTCGTCCGATCTTCGCAAAGAAGCGAAGGCCTTCGTCCAGCTTGCTCCAGTCGAATTTACCGCGAGCGGGTGCAATGTCGCGCCATTGCACCATGATCTGCCCGCCCTTGAGGAAGTCGCAGGTTCTGACCAGATCACGCTTGCCCCAGATCAGATAGCAGCCCGCCGGGTGTTCCTGCTTCAATCGGGGAGCAACAGACGGTGCGGACGGCTGTTTCGTATTGGAAGCCCCGATTCCCGCTACGGCCCCCACCAGGATCACGCTCACTATACCCATCGCGATCGCCCCCGTATTGATTTTCGCCCGCATTATCATCTTCATCGCTCCTTTCGCCAACTGATAGCCATTTGAATTAGTCCTGAGTCTAGCCTAACGGGCCAGGATTGTCAACTGATAGGCATTTGAATCGGCCTTGAGTCTGGCCTAATCCTCAAATAAGCGAATGGCGATGGTTAGAGCGGCGGCAGGTGCTTGCGTCGTGCCCAAAATGGGCCGCAACCGCCTCCACAATCTTTTGAATCGGCGGGCGCGACTTCAAGGGGGCCAACTCCATTAAGGCGTCTCGTGACAGCCGGTGTTAAAAACAATATCCACATTTTCTATTTTCATATATTTAAGCCCCAGGTCTTTCAAGTCCTGCAAGCTTCCTATCGGTTTTCCCTCCACTTGCAAGTTGTTAAATGTCACTTTCACTCTTGAATCCGGGGTGGCGTACGCCCATAATCCCTTATACTTCGGCTCATTCAGCCATATCCTTTCCACTACGTGGTTATCGATAGTAACATCCATTTCGCCTTTGAAGGGATAGATATCGGGTTCCCGGTAAAGCGACCCAATACTTAAAAACGCCAGCTTGTTGTTTTCAACCCTGTTGTTGATATAGCGAATGTTTTTGAATTTCGTTCCCCTCTGACGGTTGAAAAGATCATCATTGCCGCCGCCCATAACAATGTCGTTGTTTTCAAAGGTGAAGTTCTCTATGTCCGCGAAAATCTCCGTGCCTATCTTGTAGCCGCCGGTCAGCGACCATATCACGTTGTTTCTAAACGTTACATTGGAGGTGGGTTCCGGGTCACCAATATTCATCCAGCCGCCCACCTTTATGGCGATGCCGTCGTCGTAACTAACGCCCAGGGAATTCTCGACCAGCAGGTTGCTGCAGCACTGAGGTTGAAAAGCGCTGGGCGGACCGTGTGGGGGATCGTTCATGAGATGGCTAAACAGCTTCACGTTCCTTATCACGGCATGATGACACTTAATCGGTGTAAAAGTCCAATTATTGCCAGGCCGTCTCTTATAGTCATTTCTGATAATGACGCCTTCCAGCGTCAAATAATCAGAAAATTTCGGCTGAAAAGGGCAGCCGTATCCCTGTATTACGCCCCTTCCTCTGATTGTCACATTATCCTTGTGCTCAAACTGGATTACATCCTGATCCTCCCTTTTAATAAACGCTCCGGGCGCCAAATAGATGGTTATGTTCCCCCTGGGTATGGTGAAGCCAGGATATGTGCCGGCGGGGAAGTAAACCGTTTGGCCCTTTGCGCAGGCGTCCACAGCCGCCTGCGCACTGTTGTAGTCAGCCGCGTTTATTACCCCGGGGCTGCCCGGTTTGGGCGCGCTTTTGTCGTACTCCTCCGCCAGGATGAACAAAAGCTGGTATTCATTCAAGTCGCGCCAATTTGGTTTTCTTACTATGGTGGCATTTACCGATATGATTAGTTTTTTAGGCTGACTCAGGGAGAAAGAAAACTTATCGCCGTTTACATCAGGGATAATGTTTAGTCTATGGGGAGATATATTCAGCAGGTTTTTATCAATAGCCTCTTTGTATGTTACTTCAATATCCGCGGTCCCGTCAAACCCGAAATGGGCGATGTGATGGGCATAGCCCTTGTTGCCGAAAGAATGAACGTAGATGGGCTCGCCGTTCACCATTACGTTATAATACTGGCTTGGGGGGCTTATATGGGAACCGCCGTAAGAGGTTACTTTGGCACATGTCCATGAACAAAGTAAACACAGCGAAAAAAACACTGCTAATAGAGTTTTACTGGAAATCATTTTTTTCTCCTTATCAAATGGGGGCATCGTCCCCAGGCAAATTGACAGTATTATCCTCTACCGACTTCCATGCGAAAAGAAAAAATTGCAAAAACCAGCAAGATCGCGTTCTATTTCCGAATGAATTGGTGTGGAGTTGTTAGCTCATACCGTTCCTTAGTCGTTAGCAGCTTTTTTTCGTGAGCTTAATCGAAAACCTTATTATTCCGGGATCAGGTTTGCAGGGGTCTCTAACCTTGTTTACCGATATTCAACTCCTACTAAAGTTCGCGGTGTTATTTTAGTAAATTCCAACCTTCTGCGGTTACAAGAAAGATCTACGTTTCCCTCGACTGGCAAAACCAACACCTTACTAGCTCCAACAAGATGAGGGAGTTGGAGAGTGGCATTGATTGGCTCATTGTTAAAGTTTTCGACGATCAAGCAATCCTCGCCGATTAAGTATAAAGCCACTTTGCTCGGAGCATCGAATTTGATCCCAAACGGCGCCAGTAATTTATCCCGGATAGGTCCAAGCTCTTCTCGGCTTAAATTAAGTAAACTATGAACATCTCCGCCGACCTTTAAGATCGCCAGATTTTCATCATCAAGATTAACGTTGCTCAACCGTTTGGCGAGTCCATCTGTGATAAGTACAGGCTTTTTAGCATTGAGCATCTTCCGGAGTTTGTCGGAGAATTTTGGGTCTTTGAGCGCATGTACTGAAAAAACCGCGGCTTTTACATCTGGGTCAATTTCCGCGGTAGGCACGAGCGGCAGTCCCAACATTCCTACGAAATCTAATACGTATTTTTCATCATAACCGTCGCTGTACGGCGGTCTTGGCGCGATAATACCTTTCATAGGTCTATTTCGCACCAATCTGGCTAATTTGAACAAACCGGGGATCTCCGTGCGTAATTTTTCGATGTTTTTTGGTCCCTGTACCCGTGATTTTGTACGCTCATGAACAGTGTTTTGAATAAGCCCGCCATACCAACACAGAGTTACTTCTCTGGCATCTGCCAAAACAGTGTGGCGCGCCATCTCTACATAAGTATTTTCTGTGGTACCTAAAGGGTCAAACCATCCGCCGCCTGTTTTCGAACCGCCTATTTCGCCGAGCCAGCGCATATTGTAGTAAGCACCATACTGAACTCTACCTCCTCCGTACTTGGTTCTTCCTTTCCAGAATGGGTGGCTTTTATCGTAATCGCGCGCTTCGGTCCCAATCCAGACTATATCGTAAATGGCTGTTTCACGCAAAACATCATACCCATAATTGATGAAAAATTCATGCCATTGAGGATATTTGATGATTATTTTTACATCAGGATTCACTGCTTTTGCTGGTTTCAGGATGTATTCGCGACTGACCTCCGTCATGAGGTCACAGCGATAACCAGCCCACGTTCTCTCGCCGCGTGCCTTTTGACATTCATCACATTTACATCTGGTGAAAAGAAAATCGTCAATAATAATCTCATCAAAGATTGACGCTGTGAATTCAAATATCTCCTGAAGCTTCTTTCTTGTGCCCTCATTGGTGTAACAACTGAGATGACTATGGCTTGATGATGGCTTCCCGATACCCTTAGTCTCAACAAAACCTGAAACCTCGAATCCTTCTGCTTCAACTCTGGAGCGGATGTGTTCCAAAACTTCTCTTTCAGCCGTATATCTGCCGCTGATCCATGAGCCGATGAAAACGCGTGTAACACCAGTCTTTTTGCACCACTCGACGGCGTTATTTATGCCTTCATCAGTGGACAAATGTACTTCCGGGAAGAAAACCAGCGTAGAAAACTTCAAAAGCTCCTTATTCCCATTTGCCAAATCCCATAACGATTGAGATTGACATATCTGAGATTGGCACATCAATGCCATCAACAAAATAGTTTTGATTCCAAGCATAATTTATTCTCCTTTCTTGGCCTGTACTCTCTCACGAGTACCCAGACGTAAGACGCGAGGCACGAGAGTCTGGGGTCTATAGTCTTGAGTCTGTCCTTCTTCGGCTTGCGAGTATGTATCGTTGCTCACTTTGCCTCGTCTGATAATGGCGTTCCCTCATAATCTTCTCTAATTTCCTTAGCACTTAATGTTCTGCCGTAGATTATCACTTCGTCGATGACGCCGTTGAAATACTTGCCGGACCAGCCGGAGCCGCCTCCAATAACAACGTCCTTGGGGTTACGCAAATTTATTGGCTTTCTTGGTATTGTCTTGCTCACAACATGACCATTAAGATAGAACACCACTTCACTATCACTCGCGGTAAACGCAATATGAGAGAACTTGTTCAAGCGCAGCGCCATTCCAAGAATCAGGAGTGTTTTACCTCCGTATCCCATTTTCAAATTGAACGTACTGTTGTAGACACCAGTGTAAATGTCAAGATGATAGCCGCTGTAGTCTGACCAATCCCATTTTCGTACTATACATCCATCGGCTTTAAACGGCTTCACCCACGCAATAAATGTAATCTCATTCGTGATATTACTCAAACTTACAGGATTCCCACATTTGACATAATCATCCACCCCATCAAACTGCAAAGCCTTTCCGCTTTTTCCTTCAATCCAGGTAGGTCCTTTGACTAAGGCGCCGTCATTTCCATACTTAGAAGAATCATGAGCAACTTTGCCCTTTCCTTCATCAAAATGCCATAAGCCAACAAGGCCCAAATCCATCATAGTCTTGAAATTATACTCTGTTGAGTCGGCCGAGTTGTCGCTTCGATCCCTGCTGCAGACCGTATAATAATATGTAGTCCCCGGAGATAAACCATTGATGTCTCTTTTGTGTGAGGTTACACAAGAAGAATCGGTCACACTTTTAGTATAAACACCTGGGGATGTACCGTATTTAACCAGACTACTACTTGCCTCATCGGTATTCCAGGTGATGGTTGCCTTGGTCGAAGCTACTCTCGCAGCTTGCACATTTGAGATTACAGGTGGTGTGGTATCTCGTTTCAACCGAAGATTTGCGGTTGTTGTGCCATTCTCAGTCACCTTTATCCCTGTTCGGACTGAATCTATGTATCCGGCTGCCGAGGCGCTGATGGGACGGGTCCCAACCACAGCGTTTACAATGTACGTGCCGGTAGCGTCAGTAGTGCCGGTTCTTATACCATCCGTTACTTTTACTCCCCGTACAGGCTTGCCGGTTCCCTTATCCGTTACTTTGCCTCTCACGGTGCCCGTCTTTCCGGCGATGAGATTTGCCAGTTGTCTTCGATACAACTCAAAACCGTACCCACGGCTTGGCCAACTGATGCCTTTTTTTGTGTCTGCTTCACTAAGTGCAGCCGGAACGCAACGTTTAACTATGGCGTCGGCCTCAGATTTCAAGCCGGACTGATCGGCCAGCCACAGATACTCATAATCCTGCATCCCCCTTCTCCAGTTCTTTATCCTTATCGAAGCAAGCGGGCCCGGCAGCCGCCTGCTTGAATCGGGGAAAATCACATCCTCGCCAGGATAGAACAAATAACCGTTCCCATTGCTCCGGTTCTTATTGAGAACATCCACCAGCGAACCCTTCCGATAACCCCAATGTGTAGTCTCCCAATAGAAATACTGGTCAAGATTATATCTCCGGCAAATTAAGGGCTGCACTCTCCAGTCAACGGCATCCGTATTAATTGCATCCTCGCCGCAATAAGGTCGAACGCCGTTGTAGAATCCGCATTTTTTGCCCTGCGACTGCTCATAAGCCGCATCCGGAAGGTAACAGGTCCGCCCGTTCATACTCCAGAAATCACAGTGTCCCTGCAACTCAGAGATTACCGGGCAAGTAATGTAGGTCATAAGGGCAATTCCGGGACCGGGATTATTATGAATCCATTTACATCTCTCTATGATGTCATCATATACTGCACCATGAGACCAAGGCTCATCTCTAAGATACCTATGTATCTCAACCCGCGGAGCGTTTTTGTTAAACCAGTTTACCCAGGCGTCGGAGCCGGACCGCCAGCCGGCCTCATTATCCGGAGAGAATTCCCTGGGGCGACTGTTGTACAGCCCCACGGAAAATGTCCTGTTGCCCACGTTCTCTCCAGGCCCTTCGTAATTGTTTGCTGCTGTATATAATTTGCCGGTTAAGTATCTCTTGTGATATTTGTCCAAAACGCCAAGGTCTCTGACGCTTCTGACAATATCGAAGCGGTGACGATGAGCCATCTGATGATACCTGGCTTCCACGGCGTAATATGCCTGACTCTCAGACTCAACCCCATGCCTCTTCCCAACATTGTGAGGACTCATAGCAAACATATTCTTAAGATGGCACTCATCAGGCAGGACGAAATTATAGACCCGCAGAGATATTGGCAGGGTGTGGGTTGCTACGGAGTTAACGCTCACCTTTATTTTGCCGGTATAAATCCCCGGCAGCGCATCTCGATGAATATATATATCAACCCATACTCCCTGATTATTGTTTGCCGCTATATCAAAAGGCGCTCCTCCCAGGCCACTTGGGGCGGCAAAGGGTATCAGAGCATCTGGGAACCAGACGCCATCTACAGGGACGTAATGCTCAGTAAACAATTCAATCCTCTTTCCCACGTAATCGAACGGGGCAGAGGAGCCGGTATTCTTAATTATATGAGAACCGTTGGCCAGGCTATCTAAACTTACATCAACATTTCTAACCCCAGAACCATCTGCTTCAATTATTAGTTGAAAAGCAACAATTTCATTCTTTGCGCCAAACAAACTGACTTTACTACCATTCCACACTTGATTATCCGAACTCGTTGCCAGCGGGTGATTAACATCCGTCTTCATTACCTTTTCGCCGTCATCAACCGCCCAGATACTTGATATACCAGCTTGGGCATACTGAGGCGGTACAATCAATGTAAGTAATGCAGGCAAAAAAACGCAGAGCTGTATGCTTAAGAACTTTTTGCTGCAAGCTGTTTTGCTTTTTTTTCTTTCCATCTTCGAACTCCTTTCGGAATACACAACTATTTCTGTAGCGCGTTTTGCAAGATGCGGCAACTTTACGACAAAAGCACCACAAGCAAAACCTCGGATTGTCTGTTTCATCTTACACATTCTCAGCAACTGCTGCTTAACAAATAAAAAAGCCTCTCACTTCGTGATTATCCTTCTGGGATTGGCACGGTCCCTGAAATCCAGTATAAGCCGCTTCCCGCTTTTCTCGATGACAATATAACCGCTGTTGTACTCGGATTTGATGAACGGTGAATCAAAGAGCTTATAGTTACTTGTGCTGTAGCTCTTTCCATTCACCTTTGTAATATGCTGAGAAGAACTCTTAAATTCTATCTTGTCACCCAGAGTACTGGTGTAGTTGTACGGGTCGCTTCCTGTCAACGGATTGTCCTTTATGTCCTTCTTGAAGTCTGCAAGCGAGCCGTAGTCAGAGGCCAGGCGCACCTCAAAGAGGTAGAGACTCCCTTGGCAGTGTATGGCAGCGTACGCCCCACCCTCCTTGATGAACCTCCATTGCCCCTGCGTCTCGTTGATCTCAAAATCCCTACCCAGAAGCACCGCGTACTTCAGCGGCTTACCCCGGGTATCTATGACCAGGAGATTCTTGTACTGGCTGGGCTTGCCCTCGCTATCGGAGTGGATCACGGCCCTCGGGCCCGTCCCAAAGGACATATCCCATCTCTGGTCGCCGGCGCGGACCTTCTCAACTCCTCCGATGCCGATCTTGCCGAGCGAACCGCCGTTCTGTGCACATGCGAGAACGAACGCCGGGGTCACAAAGTAGTAGAGATTCCCCTTGTGGCGCCTTGCCTTTAGGACATAGGAACCTTTTCCGTCTCTGTCGATAGCAATATCGACGATGACCTTCGGCACACGGTAGTCTGAGAGCGCCGCATGGAGAGCAGCAGGGATTCCCGGCACGACGTAGTTCCCGAAAAAGATATAGTTGGCGCCGATGTCCATGGCGTACTGGTCATCCCACGCGGTCGTATAGTTCCTGTGGAAGGGGCCGCCACGGTACATGTTAAGGTTCTCTACGGCGTATTCGGCGAGCAGCCAGTCCAGCGTCATCGTGGCCAGTTTCTTGATCACCGGATCCTCGGCAAAATCGGCGAGGTTCCAGATGCCCCACATCGAGACAGCCTCGTAGCTGCTATTGAATTCGTACCAACCCGTCTTGGCCCTGTCCACGAATCTGTCAATCAACCACGACCTCATAGTGCTGAGATTGTCCCCGTAGAGCTGGCGGGCGAGGTAGATGTTCGAGGCGTGACACATGGTGTGGTTCTCGCTGCCGTGCGGGCTGTAATTTCTCCACTCCTGACCTATCTTGGTGAGCATCCGCGACTTCGCGGCCGCTGTGAGCCTGTCGGTGCCCTTATACATGAAGTACGCCCGGATCCAATAGGTGTAGGTGAAGTTGTCGTTGTACTGGCTCGGATCGTGAGTGGGCCCCCAGTCCGCGAAGTACTTGTTAGCGGCTTTGAGGTCTGTTCTCTTGGCCAGGCATGCGAGGGAGAGCATCGCCTCCACTTCATAGCTGTCGAACGTCGGATCGTCCTCACGTATCGGCTTGCCTGCCAAGAGGTCTATGACCCTCTGCTTCCTTTGTTCGTAGCCGGCATAGCCGGCAGTGTCTGCACTTGCTATACCGGCAAACAGCAGTATTGAACAGACAACAAAGCTCACCTGTGTAATTGTTCCGAACCCTATCCTATCGGCTGCTTCGCTTTTCTTTCTTTTCATCTCTGAATTCCTTTTCTTAGAAGGTGAGTATCACTCTGGATAGAAAGAGCCCGGACTTTCCCAGAACTCTGCGATCGCCTTGGCCAACTGCTAATCCCTGTCCTCGTAATCCGCCATGAGCCTGTCTCGTAGATCTCAAAACGGAGCCAGAACGGCCAATTTCCAGACAACAAGCGCCAAATCCAGGGGCCGTTCGTTGTCATAGCGACGGTTTGCCCTTTCGTAATAAACTCACGTTAGAGCCTGGACTTCTCGATGGCTTGAAGGTAGTAGCTATCATTGTGTTTCTGCTTCCAGCCGTCGGTCGGTGGCATATCTGGTTCGGTGCGGTGCGCAGCCCACATCTCATTGACGAAGGCGTCCCAGGCCTGCCCCTGCCGCGCCCAGTCGGCCGAGTGGTCCCGGCCGGTAGCCTTCTTGATGGTCTGCACGAACTCGGCGTCGTCCTCGTACATCCAGCGGTCCACGTAGTCGAAGAAGGCGTTGTGTCCCCAGGTCTTCTCGGCCTTCATGAGGCGCAGGGCCAGGGCCTGGGCAACCCAGCCGACGCTGGTGCAGCAGCGGCGATACGACTCGCTGGTCTTTTGGCCGCTCCCCCACGTGGAAGGCTGCATGTGCTCGTAGGGACCCCAGCCATTGTTTCGCTGACGGGCCACGCCGGTAGCGGCATCGATCCCCGAGTGGCCGGCGAAGACTACTTTGGCCCCGGTCCAGCATTCACCATAAGCGGTCTGCTCATCCTCGCCGAAGCTGACCTTCGGGAAGGACTTGTTGATGTTGGCCAGTTGCTCGTCGCCCATAAGCAGCCCGGCGAAGACGATGGGCAGCTTGCGGCCGCTGCCGTGCCCACCCCAGCACGTCCAGCCGGGGTGTCCCGCGCGGACCATGCCCGCCAAGTCGATGCCCACCTGGACGTAGTTCACCAGAAGCGGCTCTTTCTGCTCGGGCTCGATGTCCGTGCAGAGCAGCAGGGCGGAGATGCCCACGACGCGGCCGTACTCCAGACCGTACTGCGGCATATTTTCGACTGGCTCCTCGAAGCCGAAGAAGCATGTTCCTACCCAGGGCTGCTGTGTGAACCGCGCGTACAGCTCGATCTTTGGCGCGCTCTTGGTTGCGGCGGCCTTACACAGCAGCTCGCGCTTGAGGTCGCGGGCCAGGTATATCTTGTGCCGGCGGTCGCAGAAGGATGGTCGGAAGGCGTCGGGCGACTGCGGCTCGCTCATGCAGGTCAGGACGGCAGCCGTGCGAATCGGGCTGCCGTCGCCCACGCCGCGCTCGATCTTGTTCCTCAACTGGGCCTGAAGCACCAGCCCCTTGGGCATGCTGATAGTGGAGACGAGCGAGTCACCGGGCTTCATCGCCGCCGGAAGCTTACCGATGAGCGAGGGATCAAACCAGTTTCGCACGCCGCTGTCGTAGGCAACCTTCATTGCCGCTGGCGGATTAAGCATGAATCCGTTGCGGACGCGGTGGCCTACGCTGCGCTCCATGTCCATGTGGTCCAGCTCGATGTCGGGGATCTCATCGCCGTAGAGCGGCCTGGGGGCGATGGCCTTGATGGTCATGGGGCCGACCACGTACCAGTCGCCGTTGACGAACCGGCCGATCCGGGCGGGCTTCTCGAACGTCCAGGTGATGCCGTACTGCGAAACGCTCTGCTTGAGCGGCAGGTCTTCCAGCTTCGGCGTGGCCGGGGGTTTGTCCTTGGTGTACATCACGACCGTCTGCCCCGAGGGGACCCACGGGGCCGGGCCCTCGACTCTCGGGGCGAGAGGCCTGGGAGCGGGTACAGACTTCACCGGCCCGCCCAGCGTAATGGATACGTCGTCCACCCAGATCGTCTGCTCGTTGACCGTGCCGTCGTCGCCCCAGACAGCAATGGCGTTGAAGCCCTTCAAGCCGACCTTCCTGGGGTTGACGCGGGGATTTCGGCCCGCCATAGGCTCCCTATCATTGCAGAGAACCTGGACGCCCTTCTCCGGACGGAAGTTGAACGTCCACTTGTTCCAGCGGGCAGGAGCGCGGTTCACCCCAAGCCAGAACAAGTCATTGAACCAGTTCTTGCCGTCGCAGGCGGTGGCGGTGTAGCCTTCGTCGCCGCTGAGGTAGTTAGCGTAGAGGATTCCGACAGTCAACAACTTCCCGTCGCCCTGAACCAGACCCCATTGCGGGCCTACGCGGTGAGCCTTGGCATTCTCGGGCTTGGTACCGTCGTCGTATACCCGGAACTCGACCTTGCCCGACTCGTCATTGTCTCGGAGCTTCAGTACGGCCTTGCCGCCTGGGCCGATCTTGAGCGCGCCTGCCTTACCCTCACTGCCTTTACTCAGGTCGATTGTCACGTCCCCCGTGATCGTCCAGCCAGCCAGGGCTTCGTTGTTCCCGAAGGCGTACTTCCTGGCTTCACCGCCGGCAGACTGGAATCCGGCGGGCGAGGTCTCGGCCGGTGCCACCGCCGCCAACGTGTCGCACAAGAACGTTGCTGGTCCAATACCAGTCAGGCTCACTAACATGGCAACAGCACCACAAGCAAAATTTCGCATTGTTTGTTTCATCTCATACATGCGCTTTGTTCCCCTGTACTTCACGGATTCTCTGACCTCTTGGAGCTATCTGGATAAGACCAGCTCAAATGTCTGAGCTTTCATTTTGAGCAATGCGGAAGATCCCGTCAAGCGATTTTAAAAAAGTGTGGTTGAACTTGCAGACGAACGCCGTTTGATGTAGAATTGTTCAGTGTATACACGGTTATCAAATAGATATACTCAATTTCAAGGAGAACGACCATGAGGAACATATCATTGTTGGCTACGATAGTAATAACGTTTGTGAGTTTGCTGTGCCCGGTCGCGCGTGGGGGCGAGGCGGGCGAACGGCCGTGGTCTGTCGGTTATGCCGAAGCAGACATCACGCCGGCGCCGGGGCAAGTCCAGATGCGCGGTTTCGGTCGGGAGCGATATGCCAAGGGCGCCCTGGCGCCGCTGTTGACTCAGGTGGTGGCATTGCGCGACCGAGACGGTCACAACGGCGTGCTTATCACTGCCGACATCGCCGGTTTTGAACGCGTGATGACCGAAGCGATCCGCCGGGCAATCACCCGCAAGCACGGTATCCCGGCTGAGAATGTTATGCTTGCGGCTTCACACACCCATTGGGGTCCGGCGGCCCAATTTCATGCCACCTTCGCCGCCGGCGGCCCGAATGTGTGGTACATGGGTTTCATGGAAGACAAGATTCTTGCCAATGTTGACACAGCACTAAAAGACCTCTCACCAGCCACCATCGAGTACGGCTCGATTGACTTCCGCGGTATAGGCTGCAACCGGCGACTTCCGGTGGATGGCAGGATGACCTGGGGCCCGTACCTGGAAGGCTCCTTTGACGGCCATACGCCGATACTTCGCATCAAGCGCGACCAGTCGCCGCGACAACTGGTGGTCATCGGCCACGCCTGCCACCCGACCAGCTCCGGTAACATCGAGAAATGGAGTCCCGACTATCCCGGCGCGGCGCGGGATTACCTGGCCGATCAATTACCGGACACGAAGGGTGTGTTTATCCAGGGATGCGGCGGCGACGCCAAGGTTGTCCACAAGGACCCCGAGACCGGCAAGTTGGTCTTCTCTGCCGACCCGGAACGGTCACGGGAGGCGGGTGAAAAGCTGGCCCGGGCTGCATTGGCGCATCTTGAAAAGGGGCCGATGATCCCGCTTGCTGGCCAGTTCTCCTCCTCGCTGGCAACGGGGCAACTCAGCTATGGCGAACGTTGGTCTAAGGATGAAATCGAAAAGGAGGCTTATACCGGGTCGAAGAAGCGCTATTACACGTGGGTCGCCAGACAGTTTCTGGCCTTGCCCGATCGCAGCGAGAGCTTTCGCTACGACGTACAGGTCTGGAAGCTCGGCAGCCAGCTTACGATCTTCGGGATGGAAGGGGAGGTTTGCAGCCCGTGGGGACCGATGCTCCGCTCGATGGCCCGCACCGAGCAGGCCATGGTCATTGGCTATGTGAACAACGTGGATGCATACATTCCGGATAAACGCATCGTTCGCGAAGGCGGCTATGAGGGCGGAGACGCCCAAAAGTTCTTCCTGCCCGGGCCGTTCACCGAGAACATCGACTCCGAGATCAAGCCAATCGTCACCGAGGCGTTGGACGCCGTCGAGTCATCGGCCTACAGATGATGTTCGGCGATGGCGAAGCCCGGTTGATCGAGCAGGGACTATTCCGGCAAATTGACTGGCTGCAAAGGAGAATTGAATGAACGAAGCGAATCAACAGGAATTGGCCAAAAAGGCATATTCCTCGGGATTTGAGTATGAAAAACAGTACAGTGGTTGCGCCCAGTGCGTGATCGCTGCCCTACAGGATGTCCTGGAGTTACGCAACGAAGGAAGCGATGCCGTATTCAAGGCGGCGACTTCATTGGAAGGTGGAGTGGGGTGTGAGGGGGACGGGCACTGCGGGGCCTATTCAGGTGCCGTGATGATGTTTGGACATATCATCGGAAGAGAGCGCAACAATTTCGCCGACCCCGAGAGCATACGGAAGCAAACGAACGCTTTGGCCCAGACGCTTCACGAACGATTCATTGAGAGATACGGCACCATCATCTGCCACGGGATACACAGGAACATTTTCGGTAGGCCCTATTACCTGAGGGACTCCACTGAGAGTGACAAGTTCAGAGAGGCAGGCGCCCACATCGACAAGTGCACCGTAGTTGTTGGCGAGACCGCAAGATGGGCCGTCGAGATCCTATTCGAAGCCGGTAAGATCCTAGTAGAAAGCTAATAATCGATGAAGTAGCTGGCGGCGGCGCTCCGCGAATATCAGGAGCAAAGCAAATAAGGAATCTCACGATGACTAACCAACTCCATCGACTTCGAACCGTCACACTCGCGATCAGCCTTTCTTTGTGCTGGAGTTAGGCTCAGCCCGGTGTCACAGGGGAGACCGCGGCGAGCGGACATGAGACGAAACCGCTCATCCTGGAATCCGAGTACGCCAAGTGGCGCGCATCGTTGCCGGACGACTATCCTCAACTGGCCGACTATCGTCGCATGTTGCTGTTCTGGGTCGTCGGCGCCGAGCAGTATTGGCTGGAAGACCCGGCCCACCCGAAGCTTGGCAAGTGTCGATTCACCACGAAGCACGCCCATGTCCGGACGGCCCGCGTGCTGCCTGCCTACGCGGCCTTGGCGGCCGATTCCGATTACACGCACCCCGTGTGGACTCGCCAGAAGCTCATCAAGCGAATCAACTCAGCGATTGGTTTCTTGTGCGCCACCTACAGCTATGACAAAGCGGTCGAGGGTTCCTGGAGCAAGAGGCCGGGGCGGAACAGCCTCCGCTACGAGACCTGGGTTATCGGGAACATGGTCGATGTGCTCCAGATCGTGCCCGAGGCGATCACGCCCGAGCACAAGGAGTGCATTCGGAAGATCCTTATCGACATTATCGAGGACGAGCGAACCAGTGGCCGTGCCCGCTCGTTGGCCGACTATCGGCACGAAGGCATTACCTGGACGATGAATCTGCTGGCCCGCGCCGCCGTGCTCTATCCCGACCACCCCCGGGCCGACGAGTGGCTGGATCTGGCCAAGCACGGGTATGCCAGTTCGCTCTCGGTCGAGGTGGACTTGCAGGACGAGACTGTGGTTGACGGCAAGCCGATCAAGGAGTGGGTGTCGCGTCGCCAAGGCGTATTCTATCCCGATTTCACGCTCGACCACCATGGTCTGGGGATTCATCCCGGCTACATGGCGATTGCCGGGCACCGGATGGTATCGTTGTACGACATGGTGAAACGTCACAACAAGCACGTCTCACCGGTCTGGTATCACCATTTCCGCAACATAACGGGCGTGTTGAAGGACCTGGCCTTGTGGGACGGAAGGATCGCCTTTCCCAACGGCAAGGACTGGGCCGACTATGTGTACGGTGTGTCGGCTGCCCGCTTCGACATGG
>CBDVBU010000032.1:0-16709 GCA_965372295.1 uncultured Phycisphaerae bacterium | reverse complement strand
TTCTGGTGGTAATCGCCATCATTGCAATACTGATGGCCATCCTCATGCCCACACTAAATCGGGCCAGAGAGCAGGGCAGACGTGCGGTTTGCCTTAATCATCTAAAGACACTGACACTTGGCTGGATGATGTATGCCGATGAGAACGACGACAGGATTGTCAACGGCGAAGCCTATTGGAATCCTACTGGCGCCCCCGCTGCCCCCGTACCCACATCGGGTCCTCACAAGGGCGAGCCTTACTGGGTAGGCAACGACTGCGCCTCTGGTTTTGGACAGGGCAATCAGCGACCGCTTGACATTCAAAAGCAGGCCATCAGGGCCGGAGCCCTTTTTCCGTACTGCGGAGCCGAAAAGGTGTACCGGTGCCCGACCGGTATTCGTGGTGAGATGCGCACGTACTCCACGGGCTATGGGATGAACGGCTGTTTCGATGCATCTGGAACGTATGAAGGTAACCGGGGAGTGAGAGTGGGCAAAACTGTGTTGATGGTCAAGAAGAGATCAGAAATCACTGTCCCTGCTCCCGCTTATAGACTCGTCTTTCTTGATGAAGGCCAGATCAGTCCGGATAGTTATGCGATTCACTACGTTACGCCCAGATGGTGGGATCCGCCGTTTGTCCGGCACGGGGACGGCACGAACGTCTCTTTCGCTGACGGCCACAGTGCCTACTGGAAGTACAGAGCAGCAGAAACAATACGGGTCGGTAAGATGGCGAACCTACAGTATAACTATACCCCTACTACCGAAGAGGGCCTGGCTGATGTGAAGAAGATGCAGGAAGCCATCTGGGGCAGAGTGGGCTACTAACCGATGCAGGAAACCTGACTTGTCAATCCCGGAGACGGGACTGATAGGCTGGTGGGTATTCTTGGTGGCAAATAAGGCAAATCAATTTCATTGGCGTTCCTCCGCATCAAAACATTTGTTTCAACAAACCGACCTCAATATGGCTGGGATACCGTTTGGATCGATACACGCGATTCGTGACTTTGATAAAATCGTCTTCAGCCGCTTCAAAAATATTCGGAACGTATTTCTGCGGATTGCGATCGATAAATGGGAACCATGTGCTTTGCACATGTATCATAATCCGATGCCCCCGTTTAAACGTGTGCAAAACATCCCACAATTCAAACGAAATCTTGGTAACCTCATTGGGTTTGAAAGGCTTGGGCCTCTTATAACTTTCCCGGAAACGTCCCCGAAACACTTCGGCGCGAATCAAGGTTTGTTGAGCCGCTTTTTCTTCCAGATCGTCAGGATAAACGTCGATCAACTTCACAACCCAATCCGAATCCGTTCCAGTGGTAGAAACAAAGAGATTGGCCTGGATAGTTCCCGCTAACGTAACATCCTCTTCAAGAATGTTCGTTTGATACACCAATACATCCGGCCTTCGGGATGCAAATCGTTGGTCTTCTGAATAAAACGTGTTATTTATCCATCTCGAATTATCTTTTGTATGAGGAACAGGTTTGTTTGGATCGCTGATGTAGGAATCATGAGCGTCAGAATCTTCGTTGGGTCTTTTAGATGATAACTTGCCGCCTTTGTGGAAATAGAAACGTGTCTTCTCGGAGGACGCCGGCGGCCATTGGTCAAATCGTCGCCAGCGGTTGGCTCCGGTTTCAAATATCAAGGCTTCCGGCAAGCTCAATTCACCTTCTTCGTCTTTCAAAAAGTGCTTAAAGAAATGCAAATCGACATTCTTTTGATAGTATTCCGCGGTGGGGTACCCAAAGTCCGTATCTCCCAACTTGCTTCCTTTGCTGCTGCGCCAGCCTCCGTGATGCCAAGGCCCCATGACTAATATATTGAGTGTATCGGGATTCTGCTTCTCAATCATTCGGTATGTATTCAACGGTCCAAACAAATCTTCCCGGTCGTACCAGCCGCCGACAACCATTACCGCTGCCTTGATATTCTTCAAATGAGGGAGGATATTGCGTTCTTGCCAGAACTTGTCGTAATTTGGGTGGCGTGTAACATAGTTCCAGAATATGGATTTCTTTTTAAAATATGATTCATTTATATTTTTCAACGGTCCCACGTCCATGAAGAATTTGTACGCATCTGTCGTTTCAATCTCATAGATAGGATCCGGCCGTTCATCGATAAGCCCTTCACGTGTTTGTTGTACGTTATTCAGAAAGCCAAACCAATGGTTCAACAGAAAGGCCCCGTGATGGTAAACGTCATCCCAATAAAAATCGGAAACCGGAGCTTGAGGTGAGACCGCTTTTAATGCGGGATGGGAATCGATAGACCCGGCGGACGTATAAAATCCAGGATAAGAGATCCCCCATTGGCCAACCTTGCCGTTGTGGTTGGGGACGTGTTCCAAAAGCCATTCAATCGTATCGTAGGTATCCGTACTTTCATCCGTATCGGAATTACTTTTCTTATTTACAACGTGCGGAGTCATATGAACAAACTCGCCTTCCGACATGAAACGGCCGCGCACGTCTTGATAAACGAAGATAAATCCATCTTTTTCGAATTCTTCATGGGGACTGATCCGGTTTCTGTACTGGTCGGGCCCGTAAGGACTAATGCCGTAGGGAGTGCGCAACAACAGTATCGGATATTCTTTCGAGGTATCGTTCGGTGTATAAATGGCAGTAAAAAGTTTCACCCCGTCACGGGTGGGGATTCGCTTTTCATATTTCGTGTAATTTTCACGTATGTAGTCCGCCCGTTCATTGGCTTGAATATGTCCCGTCTGCAAAATAAAGAAGACACACAAGAGAAAGAGAGCCGTATGAACTTTCATAATACAATCCTCCATTTTCCCAGAATTCCCCATTTATTATCAATTTCAGTTTGTTCCATCAGATTTACTGTCCTATTTACTTCGTTGTGAAGACAGAAGTGACTCGGCTGCCTTTAACCTCTTGGTGAATCGATCCAGCATCGGTAGCATACTCTCGAGATGTTCGGCAAAAACTGCTCATGCATCAAAGGCGATTCAAAGAAACATTACACAGACTATAGATTGATATGTCAACTATCTTTCTAAACCACAAGCATTTACATCGCCAGCCGCCTCATTAGCGTTTCTGACCATTTTATGCTATAATACCTCCTCTGGAGTTGGTTTCTACATCTTTATCAAAGAGCCTTTACGGTGTATTCTGCGATCCTATAATGGTCCTATCGCTTGACACGTACAGGCTGTCCTATCATAAAACGCGGAGCACCCAAAACAAGGAGTTTGAACGAGCGCCCGTGCATTCAATACTCTACCATAAACGAGTAGCTGCCGGCGCCTACGGAGAATACCGAGAAGCCGGCTTGATCCCGCAAGTGTTTTGCGCTGTCGTTATTGTCCAGTTTCGCCTTGCCCTTCTTGTCCTTGGATGGGCCGACGAGCGGCACATGGACTGTGGCCGATGTGTTCGCGGGGATCGTAACATCCAGGGTGAACGAGTCGGTGGATATTTTCCAGGAACTGCGAATTTTGCCGTGGATCGAGTTATATTCGGCCTTGGCCCAGGTGAGTCCGCCGCCGGGGCGAGGGTGAATTATGATGTGCTTGTATCCCGGGTACTCGGGGTCCGGGTTGATTCCGGCGATATGGCGGAATACCCATTCGCCGACCGCTCCAAAGGCGAAGTGGTTGAACGAGTTCATTCCGGGACTCTGAAAGCCACGACCCTCTACCCAGCCGTCCCACCGCTCCCAGATGGTGGTCGCGCCTTGATCGACCATATAACCCCAGGATGGAGCCGAGCGATTTAGCAAGAGCCGATAGGCGAGGTCGGTGTGGCCCTCGCGCACAAGCTCCAGCATCAGCCGATTCGTAGCCTGAATACCCGTGGAGAGATGGCCGTTATACTTATCAATCAGCCGCGTAAGGTTCTTGGCAAACCACCGGCGCGTATCGTCGGGAATCAAGTCGAAGTGAAGGGCCAAAGCATAAACCGACTGCGTGTCGCTCTCGATTGTCCAGTCTGTGTTTACATATTCTTTGTTGAATGCCTTCCTGATTTGCTTCGCTACGGCTGCATAGTACTCCGCCTCGTCGTTTTTTCCTAAGACCCTGGCCATTTTGGCTAACAGATCTGTGGAGTGTGCAAAAAACGCCGTCGCGAAAATCTCACGCGGCGTGTCGGCACCTTTCCGGGACCAATCTTCCAAGTTCAACCAGTCGCCGTTCAGCCAGTCGCCGTAGTCGTTGCCGCGTCCTTTGACCCAGATAAGGTCCGGGCTCTGCCGTCTGACATACTCCACCCAGCGCCTCGCCGCGTCATAGTGTCGCTCAAGAGCGCGCTTATCCGCGTAGTTGACATACGCGCGCCATGGAATAATCACACCCGCATCCGCCCAGCCGGGGGCAGCCAGGAATTTGCCGCTATCTTTGAGCTGATTTGGCGCAAAGTCTGAGAACCGCCCGTCGTCGGCCTGGGCGTCGCGAATGTCCCGAAGCCACTTTGTGTAGAAGGCGGCCATATTCATGTTGAAGCACGCAGCTTGTGAGAAAATTTGCGCATCGCCCATCCAGCCGCACCGCTCGTTTCGCTGTGGACAATCGGTCGGTGTGCTGTGAAGATTGCCGCGCTGAGTCCAGAGGATGTTCCGCATGAGCTGATTTAACATAGGCTGGGAGCATTCGAAACGGCCTGTCACTGGCGAAGCCGAATGAAAAACACATCCGGTCAAGTCACCCAACGAAGGTTGGTGCGAAAGCCCCGTCACTTGCACGTACCTAAAACCTTGGTAGGTGAAATGCGGCTCGATAACTGCCTCGCCACTGTCCCGGCAAATGTAGGTGACCTTCTGGTAGTCGCCGCGGAGGTTCTTCAAATAAACCGTCCCGTCGGAATCGAGCATCTCGCCGTGATGCAGTTGAATGGTCTGGCCTGCTTCACCGAGCACCTTGAGCCGGCACCACCCTACCATGTTCTGGCCCAAGTCGTATACATAAACACCGGGATGTGGCTCGGTGAGCTTGACAGGCTTGATTTCTTCAGTGATCCGAATCGGCTCATTAACCTGAGCAACAAGTCGGGCCTTGACCGGGCCAATTCGCTCTGCAGGTTGCCACTTGCTATTCTCGAATCCCGGCCTGTCCCAGCCCGGCTGCTGCTTTCGAGCATCGTACGTTTCGCCACGAATGATGTCACTTGCCACAATGGGGCCATCCGTGGTTCCTCGCCAACTTGAGTCGCTAACAATGGTGTGTCTGCTGCCGTCTTCGCATTCGATCTCGAGCTGGAGCAGAAATCCCAGGCGGGGGCCATAGTGGAGCCGCCCGGCTATCCCCACAAGACCGGCGTACCATCCGTCGCCGATAACTGCGCCGACCGCATTGTCACCTTGGCGCAGCAGCTCTGTGACATCATGTGTCTGATACTGGATGCGGGTGTGGTAATCCGTCCACTCGGGGGCGAGCATATTGTGCCCCACCCGTCGTCCGTTGATCCGCAATTCGTACACACCCAGCGCCGATGTGTACGCCCGTGCACGTCGAATAGGCGCCGGAAGCCGGAACGACCGACGCAACATGTGGGCGGGACCGGCGGGCGATTCCACTCGTTTCTGCGTTTGCGTCACTCCATCGTTAAGGTGTCTTAGCGACCAGTCGTCTTGCTCGATTGAATCCAAAGCTCGGATATGGCAACCTTCCGAAACAATCGTGCCATCCGACAGCAACTGCATCTCCGCCAGTGCAAAGGCGTAGTTGTCCGCATTGCGATTCGCCAGCTTTGTGACAAGTAGTCGCACGTAACGGCACTTAGCCGGACAAAATCCAAACGACCGAACCTGACCGCCCGGATTGGGAAAATCCTTCTCGGTTCGATCCACGAGCGTCCGCTTAGTCTTGAACTCCGCATCATCCGAGACTTGGAGTCGAAACCGAACCGGGAAAAGAAAGCCGGGATTCTTCGAGTAAGAGAACGACTGACAGGGAAACAGTTTGACGGCGTCGAGTGTCCTGACACGACCCAGGTCAATACAGACCCACTTCGCTACATCCGAAATACGGGCAATTCGACTGTGATATCCAACGTGCGGCCGAATAGATTCCGGCAACCGTTTAGGCAAGCCAATCCATTGCGCACGCCAGTCTTTCGGTTCGAGCATACCCGTTTCCCAGAAATCACACGGACTGAAAAGCGACGGTTCTGCCGCTGCGTCCCAGGTACGTACGGTCCAACAGTAGCGAGTCCGGGATTGGAGAGGTTTGCCGGCGTAGACCACCTGAATGGACCGATCGGAATTTACCATTCCGCTGTCCCACACATCGGCCTTACCCGGCGACAGTAATTCAGGATCGGTCGCCACCAGGATCTGATACGCCGTCTGTTTGGCCCCCCGCCTTGGGTCATTGACCTGCCACGCGAGCCGGGGAAGAGGCTCATCTATGCCGAGTGGATTTGTCAGGTACTCGCATGTCAAGTTGCCGGCAGCGCCAGGCGCTGCAAGTGCTAAGTGACATAGCAGAGCTACTAAAAATCCCACCAAACAACATGAACGCTCAAATACTCGTCTCATCGCTTTGCCCTCGCTACTCAAACTGATAGGAAATTTGATTTCAACACACAGAAGTGAGTATACCACCAGGGGAATAACGATTCAAGAGAAGAAAACAGCGGATTCCTGCCACAGCCCGCAATGGTGTAAAATCTTTTCGATGACCTGGGCCTGCGGAGGTTCGATAAATGCCACGACTTTCATCTGTCCGCCGCAGTGCGGGCGGGCCAACGACATTCCAGCAGGCGAGTAGATGTAATGTCACGCTGAACCTTACGAAGAAGATATGCCCTACAAGGTGGGATTACAGTTAATCACCAACCGGAACCGGCCATTGAATCCTCTATAAAGCTGGCTCATAATAGGAATAGACGAATGGAAGATGGATTCAACGGCAAATCCTTGACTGGTATTCCTCGGCTTTGTGTCTGACGATTTTGCCTTCGATCATGTAGATTACGTCCTCAGCTATGTTTGTCGCGTGGTCGGCGATCCGCTCAAGGTGGCGCGAGGCCGAGAGTAGATGTATTAACGGCTCAACCTGGTCGGGGTGAGCATTCATTGCTTCCTGGACGATTAAATACATCTGCCTGTTCATGGCGTCAATTTCATCATCACAGGCACAAACCTCGCGGGCAAGCCGTGTGTTGAGATTGACCAGTGCATCGAGACTTTTCTTCAACATCTCCTGGGTTCTTACGGCCATCGTCGTGAAATCAAACTCGACGTTCACCTCCGGTTGAGTGACCAGAAACAACGCACGCTCTGCAATGTTGACAGCCAGGTCACCTACACGCTCGAGATCGTTGTTTATCTTGAGAACAGCTATAATGAAGCGCAGGTCAGTCGCAACCGGCTGGTGTAGCGCCAATATCTTAAGACAATTCTCTTCGACCTCGACTTCCATTTGGTCGAGGTTGATGTCCTTTTCGATCACACCTCTGGCCAGAGTCTCGTCTCTATGTTCAATTGCCCGCGTTGCTTCTCGGACGCTTTGCTCTGCTATCGCCCCGACGGTAAGGATTTCCTTCTTCAAGTTTTCTATCTCTCGCTGTAAATGTACAGGCATAAGCTCTGTCCTTTCTTTTGGCTCAGTACCTCACTTCGTACTTTGTCCCTGACCCAACAGGGCAAGTATGCTGATAATCCTGGAAAATAACTTCCCCTTCTCTATTGGCAGTTATAGTGTTTCTGACATAATCGAAAGTAGGCGGCAGCTCATTGATTATCTCAATCCGACTCCATGGAACAACCCTGTTCATTAAATTTCCTATTAGAACATCTTCGGGTCTGTTGATAATCCTGCCAAAATGATATGTCCTGCAATGTATGCACACATATGAATCTGTTATTTCCAGGACCTTACCTACCAGCAAATGATTGTGAGCATTGGGATAATTCTTTATTGTTCGAATTTTCCAGATTTTGTTCTTATTTGATTCGGTCATTATCCAAATCTCCCTGTAACATAATCTTCAGTTTGTTTCTTGTTTGGATTTTCAAAAATTGTGGAAGTCGAATTGTACTCTATAAGCTCACCGAGGCAGAAAAATGCCGCCTGGTTACTTACACGAGCGGCTTGTTGCATATTATGCGTAACAATTACTATCGTATATTCTTTTTTAAGGTCATCAATCAGATCTTCAATCTTACCTGTAGCAATAGGATCCAACGCAGAGCATGGTTCATCCATCAGAAGAACACATGGCTTTGTTGCTAATGCTCTGGCAATACATAAGCGCTGCTGCTGACCACCAGAAAGCGATAAAGCTGATTTTCTAAGATCATCTTTCACTTCGTCCCACAAAGCAGCTGATTTCAGACTGTTTTCAACAATTCCTTGCACATCGCCACGTCTTTTTATTCCCTGTAATTTTGGCCCATAAGCCACATTATCAAAAATGCTTTTTGGGAATGGATTAGGCTTCTGAAAAACCATTCCAACCTGCTGACGAAGGTTAACCAGATTGATTTGCTTCATGTAGATATCTTGGTTGTTAACAAACATTTTTCCTTCGACACGTATATTAGGGATAAGGTCATTAATACGGTTAATACTCCTTAGGAACGTGCTCTTACCACATCCGCTCGGGCCAATTATAGCCGTAACAGCGCGGGGCTGTATCTTCATCGTTATATCCTTAACACCCATCTTCATACCGTAATAGAAACCGAAACTTCGAGCCTCTATTACCGGACAGGCACATTCTTCGACCGGCTTGCTTTCTTTCATAGGCTTAACCATGCTTTTCTCTTTTGCACCCTGTAATAAATCCAAATTGTTGCTTTTCTCTTTTGAAGCGGAAACGATTGACGACAACATTTGGTATTTCCCTTCTGTTTTAGTGAATTTATTAGACAAGGTTATCCTCAATGGCCTTTCAGCCTTTTAAATACTCTCGAACGCAAAATAATAGCTAAAGCGTTCATGCATAAAATCAGCAAAACAAGCGCAACAACCATGCCATACTGTTTGTGTGGAACTTGTGCTGCAAGTTTGTCGGCAACCGCCATGTCCCAGCTACCGTATGAAAGTGTGCGTGTTGTTTGCAAAATGGACTTAGGCACAGGCCCAACTGCGATACCGGCCGTAAACAATATTGGCGCAGTCTCTCCTGCCACGCGGCTTAAACTTAGTATGACGCCGGTCAGTATTCCCGGAAGAGCAGCCGGCAACGTCACTGTCATAAACGTCTTGAAGCTGCTTGCCCCAAGAGCTAAAGATGCTTCTTTATATGTCTGGGGTACCGAACGAATCGCCTCTTCGCTCGAGCGAATCATTACAGGCAATGTCAGTACTGCAAGGGTTAATGATCCGGCAAGAATACAAGGTTTAGAAGGTGCGCCGAATAAAGGAAGAAAGAATAACACAAAAAAGGCCAGGCCGAATAAACCGAAAACAATACTTGGCACGCCGGCAAGTGTGTTAATACACATACGGATAATTCTGATTATCAGGTTCTCTCTAGCGCATTCGGCCAGGTATGCTGCACTGATGACTCCAAAAGGCACGACAAAAATCATGCTTAGGAGGGTTAACATCAGTGTTCCCAGAATCTCTGGGCCAATGCCTCCAAAATAATGACCAGGAGTGCTGTCATCAAGAAAATATTGCCAGTATAACGTCCACTTGGGGAGAAGCATTTGGTCAATATTTTTTTCCACGAAGCCGAACAATCCCTCCAGCTCGGTTCCTGCAAACAGCTCAGCTCGGCTTTCTGCAATCTTTACTAATGGCTGGCCTGGTTCCTGTTCGACCCACTTTTCTTTCCAAAGAAGTTTATAGAGCAAGTCCTGTGCTTGGTCCCAGCGTGTAGCACCATAACGAAATTGAGCCAGAGCAGGAGTGTCTTTCTCTGGGTGTGGACCGAATAGCCCTTTAATGATTTCCTCTAATTCTGCTAATTCGCTGGCGTATTCGTCTCTTTTTTCCAAATCAATTTTGGTTGCGGCTTCTCTGTAATCGTCTGCCATCTGAAAGAATTGACTTGCCCCGGTACCTTCGAAGCGTGCATCACTTTTATATTTCAAGATGTATTCGATGTGCTCGTTTATTTCGCCTATATCACTGCTTGAAAAGGCTGCCGTAAGTTTATTGCGGATTTCTCTGCTCAGTGAACGAAGCTCAGTATATTCTTCTCGGGATACTCCTTTACGCTGAAGCTCCTTACCGAAATCCCTGTGAATATCTTTAGCCCTATCAGTAAGCTCTTCAAAGTCAACGCCGCTCTTAAATTTATCAATCGTCTCGTATACGGTTTTACGAATGTTTTCGGTCTTGGCTGCTTCGGCTTGTACTGCGGATTCATCACCTTTTCCGAATTCAGCCAATTGCATCTTCCTGAACTCAACCGTCCCTTTAAACGCTACTGCACTTAGACCACGCCGGAGCATAGGACCGAGTATCACTAACAGCACAATAACCAGGAGAATTACCGAAAGCCCGGTTATAGCTGTAAATACCTTGTCTAAAAAGATTCGTCCAGAAGCCTTCATTTATGATTTACCCATAGATTTCTTAGCTCGGGTTAAGAAATACTCACTTACGATATTCAACATAAACGTCATAACAAGCAGCAAGAGTCCAATAGCAAAGAGCGCTCTGTAATGATCCGAACCTTTCTCCGTCTCACCCATATCACCTGCAATAGTAGCTGTCATTGTCCGAACGGATTGTGATAGATTCCACCACGGATGAGGCACTTGGCTGGCATTGCCCGAGGCCATCCACACCACCATTGTCTCACCTATCGCACGCATCATCCCTAAGACGATAGCTGCAATAATCCCACTATGCGCCGCAGGTATCACTACTTTGAACATTGTTTCAACGCGAGTCGCTCCAAGCGCATATGATGCTTCTCTTAATTCTCTGCCTGTTGCTGAAATTGAGTCCTCCGCAACGCTGATTATGGTAGGAATCGCCATTACTGATAGCAACAAAGAAGCATTTAATGCATTTGTCCCGGTGGAAAAGCCAAAGTTTTTTTGCAACCACGGCGCCAGAACCAGAACAGCAAAAAATCCATAGGCAATTGAAGGTATTGCCGCCAATATCTCAATGATAGATTTGATAGTACCTCTTATCTTAAACGACACCATATCACTTAAGAACACAGCAGCCATTACGCCAATTGGAACTGAAAAAACTAATGCCGTGGTCGTAACATATGTCGAACCGACAATAAGAGCTAACGCACCGAACTCGGGCTGTTCGTATGCTTCCGGATACCACGCAGTACTGGTTAGAAATTCAACAATGCTGAATCTGGCCAAGAACGGGAATGCTTCTAAAATTACGAATAGAAAAATAAGAAAAACCGCCAATACCGATGTGCAAGTCAGAATGAAGAGGGTAAGGCGCCCAAGGTGCCTTAACAGGAATCCCTTAATATCCTGTGTATATGTAAGCAGCAGCGGCTGAGTAAAGCCAGCCGCTGCTGCCAATATTTGGTCCTTCTTATTGCTACTCATCATGATTTTTCACGTCGAGCGTGAAACTCCGAATAACCTTAGTAATTGGTTACTGGCACAAATCCCTTATCTTCGACGACCTCCTGGCCTCTTTCAGTCAGATGGAACGTTACAAACTTATGAGCTGTCGAACCGAGCTTGGGGTACCCGTTAGTGAACATGAACAAGGGCCTTGAGACAGGGTATTTACCGCTCAGGATTGTTTGTTTTGACGGCTTAATACCATCCAAAGTTATAACTTTTACTCCTGTCTGGACAAATCCGTATCCTACGTAGCCAATGGCGCCACGAGTGTTCCTTACGCGGGCAAAGGCTTGGGGATTCGTGCTGACGTACTCCACGCTCGAATCCATCTTCTGTTTGTTCATAATGAATTTCTCAAAGGTGTCGTACGTCCCCGATGCCGTATCCCTGCTGATAGCCACTATAGGTGCGCTCGGGCCGCCAACTTGATTCCAGTTCTTGATCTTGCCCAAATAGATATCACGAACCTGCTCCGTGCTTAGCGCACTGACAGGATTGGAAGGATGTACCACTATACAAACGCCGTCCATCGCCACAACATGAGCAACAGGAAATACGTCCTTAGTTACAGCATCCTTGAACTCTTTGGACTTCATAAAACGGCTCATAGTCGCAATATCACATCGGCTATCGACAAGTGCAGCCGCTCCCGTACCGCTGCCGCTCTTGTTGACTGTAATTATGACATCCGGATACATGTCTTTAAACACTTCGGTAAAACCGTCGGCAATCGGACCAACCGTAGTAGATCCCTCAATGTGAAGTTTCTCTGCGGCAATTGATTGGCTTGAAATCACTAAGGCCAATACAACCAATCCATATCTAATTAATCTCTTCATTTTCTTTCTCCTTAATCAATTCTGAACTCTATTCGAAAACAAACGCTATTAGAAACATACCCTACACATGTTAAAGTATTATTAACATTGTGTTAGTTTACTGTAATACATGTTTTAGAAATCAAACTGTAGTCTCATCATAAGCATATCCGCCTGACCGACATCGTCTTTGTCAGCGTGCACATAGTCCCACATTATTTTGGTATTGGGATTTAGGTACCAATTCAAGCCGGCAGTAATGTTATTTAACTCGCCGCCGGTTATGTCGCGATCGCTAAGGTCGAGTCCGGAATATCTTGCCTTTATTTCCCACGCGCCTGATCCGCCTGCGGCGCTGTAATTTTTCTTGGGTTTTATCCGGCTGAACGCCCCTTCGGTAGTCTTATACTTCCTGTGTTCTCCCGTTAGGAAATAGCTGGCCTGGACATAATAGCCGTCGAACTCGACATCCGAACCGCTGCCGAGCCGGTCAGCGCTGGCAATCATGTACTCGCCCTGCAGAGATAGCGGTCCATTGACCCAGGCGGCCTCAAATCCTACCAGGTCAACCTGGTCGCCGGCGAAAGATCCCGTGTCTACAAATCTGTCTGTCAAATGTGCTTCGGGTCTTTGTCGGTATCGGATTGAGTCATCAGGATTTCTGAAGCTATAGGCGGCACCTAAGTGAAGTAAGTTCGCGCCTTTATCTTCGTAGATTGGCAATGCCGTGACTCGACCGGTGATGTTATATCCGCCATCATCGACATTTTCACCGTAGTCGTCCGTACTTCTGAACACACCGATTGCCGTAGTCATTCGTTCATCTGAACAGGTATTATGAAGCATAAAGCCTGTGTTTCGACTGGGAGCGAAAATATTGGGCAAGGCCCTTTCCAGGAAGGTAATGTACTTGCTGCTTGTCAGCTCCTCCAGGCTGAACGGTTCCTTGAAATGACCCATCCGAAGTTTTCCAAGCGGAAAATCGGTCAGACCGAGATAAGCGTCTTTTAGATCAGCGTCACCACCGGCAAAATCGAATTGCAACTTGTACTCGACGTTTTCGTAAATCAGGCCGGAAAAATACAGGCGAGCCCGTCTTATTTCAACGCCGTCTTCCTGCTCGCCTATATATTGCTTGATTTTTGTGTCTTCGCTTGACCAGAGCCAGTCAGTCATCAGCCGTCCGCCGATCTTCAACTTGAAATCTCCATCCAGCGTGGCAAGATTTAGTCCTTCCTTCCAATATACCCGAAAGTCAGCGGGATCAGCCTCAGTTTGCTGGTCTTTTAGCTCTTCTATTTCTTTTCTCAGGGATTTTTCTTTCAATCTTTGTCGTGCTTCTAATTGAATGGTCCTGTTCTGTAACTCTGAGATTTGCTCTTTTAGGTTACTAAGCTCATTAGCTTTCGCTGGCCAAGACAGTGTCGCAACAACGACGAACACCAACAGCAAAACTCCTTTTCTAATTTTGTCCTTTTCCATTTTTGTGTCTCCAAGAATACTTAACATTTAGCTATCCCAAGACTTTCTTGAGTAGCAATTTCTAACTGTGTGTAAATATCCCTTGGAATTGTTATGCTAATATTAGATTTCTATTAGAATTGTGTTAGCTCTTATTGTGGCCGATCCACAATTTATTTAGTATTCCGATGATATTAATCATCCGCTGGTAGGTGTAAGAAAAAAGTACTACCCACTCCAGGTGAGCTTTCAATCGTGACTTTCCCGCTGTGCACCTCAGCAATATGCTTTACAATAGCTAAACCAAGTCCGGTTCCCCCAAGCTTTCGACTACGGCTTTTATCAACTACATAAAATCTTTCGAATATCCGGTTCTGGTGCTTCTTGGATATCCCACAACCATAATCACGAACCGAAATTACTATCATTTTATTTGTCCTGTAGGCTTTAATTTGAACCTTACTTGCTGGCTCACTGTATTTGATCGCATTGTCAACAAGATTCAGGATCGCTTGCTCCAATAGATGAGTATTGATCTTTACCTCAATACTTTCTCCACAGTCTAACTCAATTGTTATGACCTTCACTTCCGCTTTTATCATTGACATCTCAATAACTGAACTGAGCACGTTTTTTATAGAAGTCTTCTCAAAAGTAATCTTTCTCTTTTCACTACCTTCTTCTAATCTGGACAAGCTCAACAAGTCTTCAACAATGGCGTTTAGCCGATCTGAGTGCTTGGCTATGATTTGAAGGAATCGTTCTGCCTCTTGTGGCATCTTTATGTCACCCCCCATCAACGTTTCCACAAAACCTTTAATCGAGGTAATGGGTGTCCTCAGTTCGTGCGATACGTTGGCTACAAAGTCGCGCCTTACATCTTCCAAGCGACGCATTCGGGTCAGATCACTAATAACAATGACAGCCCCACTCTTGTTACCCTTACTGTCAGTTAGAGTTGCACCGTCAAGTCGCACAATTCTATCTTCTCGACCGGATAGTACAATATCAGTTTGGCCGGGGTGCTCTTCATTCAGAATACCATATATGAATTCCTGAAACTCGGTGTTGCGAATCACTTCCTCGATAGAACACCCCTGAGCCTTAGCAGTATCGGTGCTTAGAAAATTAGCGGCAGCTTCATTGATGTTGACGATGTAGCCGTTTGAGTCAACTGCCACAACACCTTCGACCATGCTCGACAGTATTGCTTTCAATTCATTTCGTTGTTGGGTAATCGTGTGAATTCTGTCCTGAAGTTGCTGTGCCATTTCATTTAAAGCTTGTGCCAGTTCGGTCAGTTCCGCTTGTTTGGGTAAGGGGACCCGCAGTTCAAGCTCCCCTAATGCAAACCGCTGGGCCGTTTCTTTCATCTGTTGAATTGGTTGGCTTATTTTGCGGGAGACAATCAAAGTGATTACTGCTGCACATATTGCAACAATAATAGCGCTCAGAATTATCTTGTTATTGAGATCGCTAAGCTTTTCGTTGATGGCCACAACCGGAACGGAAGTCCGCACAACCGCCAGAGTTTTTCCTTGTCCTTTTAACGGTAAAACCAGATACATCATGCTTTGGCCCAAAGTATTGCTAAATCTCAAAGACTTACCTATTTCCCTTTCAAAGGCATCCTTGAACTCCGGACGGTCACCGTGATTCTCCATATTTGCCGGATTTTCATGAGAATCAGCTATTACCTTACCGTTAGGGAGGATTATAGTGATTCTTGTTGAACTGCTTGCTCCCAGTTCCTTGGACAGGGCATCCATTCCCTCGAAGTCCTCTACTTTTAGTTTTTGAAGAAATTGTTCTTTAATCAAGTTGGCACGGGCTTGAAGATCCTCCGCTACTTGATTGTGATAGAAATCAGGCAGTAGGTAGGACAAATACCAGGTAATGGTAAATAGAGCGATTACTATTATAAGCAAATACACTGGATAAAGCTGCCATAATAAGCTTCTTTTAAACATTCATTAGTCCTTGAAACGGTAGCCAACTCCCCGTACAGTTTCTATATAGTTACCGCAAGAGGCCAGTTTTTTGCGTAGAGATACTATTTGTACGTCAATAGCCCTATCTGTTACAAGATAATTATCTCCATGCACTACATCGATAATCTGATATCTTGTAAAGACTAATCCGGGTCTTTTAATCAGTGTGTACAAAATATTAAATTCTGTAAAAGTAAGGTTAACCAGTTTTCCTTTAACAAGAACTTCACGACGTCCAGGATTAATTGAGAGATCTCGTTTCCTTATCATTGGTTTTTCTAACTCTCGACTGATCGCTCTATGTAAAATTCTACGGACTCTTGCTATCAGTATTTTGGGGCTGAATGGTTTCGTAACATAATCTTCAGCTCCAAGCTCAAGCCCTGTCACTATATCAGCTTCATCACCTTTGGCTGTGAGCATAACAATGGGAATATGTTCTGTCTTTACATCGCTTTTCAACTTTTTGCAAACTTCTAATCCGTCTATACCTGGGAGCATCAAATCCAAAATTATGAGGTCCGGCGAGTTCTTTCTTGCCTTGGAAAGGGCTTCTTCACCTGAAGCCGCTGTCTCAATTTGATAGCCGCTCCGATCAAGATTATATCGTACCAGCTCAAGAACATCTTCTTCATCATCGACAATAAGAATTCTTTCATTAGCCATAATTATTAACCTTAAACGTTACTTTTTTCAGCTATTTTCAATATTTATGTTAACATATTATTAGCATTGTGTTAAAATTCTATAATGTTTTTTCTGATAAGTTCCTAAGTCTGCGTTTCAGGCGAAAGAATCAAGCTTTTTCAGAATGAAGTAACGATATTCACCAAATAAGCGACAATCTGTTTGAAATGTCTTGCAATTAAGGTAAAGCAAACGGCCTTGTAAGTGTTATAATATTGTAACATCTCACTCAAGTGCCATGTTTTCTTGGAGGAAGCGGTGGGATGTTTCCG
>CBDVBU010000031.1:0-16889 GCA_965372295.1 uncultured Phycisphaerae bacterium | reverse complement strand
CGCCATAGTCTGCCGAGTTTTCGCTGAATATGCAGTTAGTCAGGCTTGGGCTGCTCTCATCGCTGTAAATCCCTCCGCCACCATACTGTGCCGAGTTTTCGCTGATTGTGCAGTTATCCAGACTTGGATTGCTCTGATAGTTGTATATCCCTCCGCCATAGTCCACGGCCGAGTTCCCTGTGAATGTACAGTTGACCATGATTGAGTTGCCTCGATAATTATATATCCCTCCGCCAAAATTCTGTGCCGAGTTCCCGCTGAAGGTGCAGTTGATAACCTGCACTGTACCGTACTGATTAAAAAATCCCCCGCCATTACGATGTGGAGATTCATTGGCATTACCGCCTGTGATAGTGAATCCATCCAGGATGGCCGTCCCGCTGCTTGTCACGACGTGATAGCTATTCTCCGCCCTGCTGGAATCACCCGGCAGAACCTCGGGTCTGATTACATCGACATCATTGTCGTTCAGGTCGCCACTTAGAATGGTTTCATACAGGTCGATATCACGCGCATCGGGATCTGGTTCACCATACCCGGCGTAGCCGCCCTTAAACGTTACGTCATTGATGAGCTCAAACGTAGCCGTCCGGTCACCGGATGCTGTTATTCGGACTCCAAGCCGTCCTGATGTTTCGATCCGGCGATCGGGCCTGTATATGCCTTTTGCGATCCGGATTTCATCACCGGGCCGCACCTTGGAAATAGCATCCTGGAGGGTCCGGTAGGCGAAGGCCCAGTCTGAGCCGTCAAACTCGTCGACGGCGTCACCGTCAACGTAAATCACCTTGCCTGTTGCAGCCGTGTATGACGTCGCCAGCAGAAACAGTGCACACAGCAGCAATCTGATATGATTTGCCTTGCTTCGCATCTTCCTATTCCTTTAATGAAAACAATGAATCTGTAATGATGCTACGGCCGATACAGCCGCAACATACTTCCGCCATCAAGCGAATCGTCGGCTTGCATCTTATCACCACCTGCCTAAAACCTTTGCTTCGTGTAGGGTGTGCAACGCACACCATTATTGAAATCGGTGGGCAGTGCCCACCCTACCAAGAAAGAATTTTCAATCTGTTATGCGCTCTTAGTAATCACGGACGATAATCGCATCTTTGCCGACAAGGTACCGGTCTGACCCTTCGACTTTGAGATTATAAACCTTCCCCACATACGGCATCGGTCTCTTAATTACGCTAATAATCCCAATCGAGCCTTTTGGCGTTTGTAGTTTCGATCCTGTCTTGAGATCTTGTACGGCTACCCAGTCGCCCGATTCTGTCAAAAAGTAATGGCGCTCGGCCACACCGATGCGATTGCCGCTTTGAAGCAAAACATCATAACATTCGAAGACGCCCGCATGCTCTTGCAACTCTTGAACTTTACCCAGATACGGCAGTGGTAGCGACGAATTCTTTGCCGTAGCGCCGTCAATCCGGCCGACGCTACAGCGTGCGCTAACGCTTGATATTGAAACAAGAGTCCCGTCCACCCAAACACCGGTCTCTGCGACAAAGCAAGCCCTGCCTTTTGGCGGCGGCGGCGGTGCTGAGCCGAAGTTAGTTGTGAACTTCCAGATGGCGCCCGCCGTTAGATTGCCCTCACTGTCGATCTCATCGACGTGCCAGTAGTACACGGTACCACGATCCATTATTCCGGGATCGAACTGATTCCTGGACTGTCTGGATACGCGAGGAGGGGGATTCTCAGTTCCGAAATAAACTTCATGCCCGACAGCATCTAAGCCGGGATTCCAACTCAATTGAGCATACCTGTCTATTTCAATAGCCCCATTGGCAGGATTGGGATTGGAAGCCTGACCCGGCAGGCTTGTTTGCCCGTACGGTGACAAGCTGGCCTGAGCAGTGCCTCCATAAGCGCCCATATTGATTCGTCCGCCGTTGGGCACCGGCTCATCCAACAGCTCGGTGTTCGGATCGCCGCCATCGATACAGGGACTGTTCAGCCGGTCAAGGACCCAGACGTCATGTTCGGGCCAATACCGGCCCCGATTGGAGCATAAACGATAATCATCGCTTTCCGGATCGACAAAGAGGGGGATGCTGTCGATATTGCCTTCGCCTGCACCCACATCATTGACACGACTGTACCTTGCCCGGCATCCGAACAGGTCACTGTAGCTGTTGTTCCAGAAAATAATATTGCTGATATCGGGCTCTGAGCCGGAGGAAGCTTCGATGCCGTACATATTATCAATTATTGTCAGATTGCTGATCGTAGGAGAACTACCGGCAACGAACACTGCCATAAAGTTGTCTCTTATAATGAAATTCTTCAGGATACTATCAGGGCCCTCGCCACTATAGAATGAGACTGCAAAATCGCCCGGATTATGGAGTACTGGTATGCCTGCAGCGCCTGCGGTAACACCCTGCACCACGATCGCTTTGCCCAGAAAATTGATCTCTTCCTGGTACAGCCCCGGATAGACCCGGACTACGTCACTATCCACGGCTGCATCGATACCCTTTTGAATGGTTGCGAACGCTGTTCCCGGGGTTAATCCTTCGTTGTTATCATTTCCATGAACCGCATCGACGTAGATATTTCCTCCCACCACATCGGGTGGTACTCCATCGGGTGGTACTCCCGCCCCTACCGTAAAGCTCCAGACATCGCCTTTATAGGTGTCACGTCCATCAGACTCATCGACCCGCCAGTAGTAGGTCTTACCTGATTCAAGAAGGCCGGGAGTATAAGTTGTAGTTCCCTGCGGGTGTCCTGCGGAGGCGTTGTTAACCTCGGCAAAATTATCGCCGAAATACACGGTATGCAGTTTCGCACGAAAACCTGGCTCCCAGCTAAGTGTAACATCGGGATCTATAAATCTGGCGCCATCAGCGGGCTCAGGGGCATAAGCCGTGCTGGGTGAAATCATAAAACTCCAGACATCTCCTACCCATGGACTGTCCGGGTGCTGATCATTGATCTCATCGATTCGCCAGTAATAAGTTGTCCCTGGAACAAGACCATTCGAATAAGGATATCCGGGGAAGCCGACAATAAAAAACTGTGAGCTCTGGTTGCCCTTGAACGTACCCCCGGTGCCGTGTTCCACATCGTCAGAATTCTCCCCGAAATATATATCGTACGAGACCGCATGAGGTCCCGGCTGCCAGCTAAGGGCCGCCCATGTATTCTCATGTAAGGCGCCATCCGCCGGGTCCGGCATCGAGGCATACGACCATCCCTTGCCGGCCAAGCTCAGCACTAAAACTGAAGTTAGGTAAATCATTTTCTTAAACATAATAATTCTCCTTCAAATAAAATTATCGTTAAAAACTACCACCTTCACGAAATTTTACTTTGTCATCCATAACTAAATTCAAAGCTGTGTCCAGCTTGAGCCATTATTTACACCGGTTGGGTATCGGCGTCCACGTAAATGACCTCGCCTGTCGCAGCCGTAGCATATTTCCGCTATCAAGCGAATCGTCGGCTCGTATCGATTCGATACGGACATCGCATTTTAATAATCGCGTACGATGATCGCGTCTTTACCTACCAGATACCGGTCTGACCCTTCGACTTTGAGATTATAAACCTTCCCCGCATACGGCATCGGTCTCTTAATTACGCTAATAATCCCAATCGAGCCTTTTGGCGTTTGTAGTTTCGATCCTGTCTTGAGATCTTGTACGGCTACCCAGTCGCCCGATTCTGTCAAAAAGTAATGGCGCTCGGCCACACCGATGCGATTGCCGCTTTGAAGCAAAACATCATAGCATTCAAAGATACCCTGATGCTCTTGCAGCTCTTGGACTTTACCCAGATACGGCAGAGGCAGCGACGAGCTCTTTACCGCATCACTATCAATCCGGCCGACGCTCCTTCTCAGGCCAACGCTTGATATTGAAACAAGAGTCCCGTCCACCCAAACGCCTGTTTCGCCCGTGAAACAAGCCCTGCCTTTTGGCGGCGGTGCGGAGTATACTGTGAACATCCAGACGGCGCCCACCGTCTTATTGCCCTTGCTGTCGATCTCATCGATGCGCCAGTAGTACACAGTATCGTGATTCATCGTTCCGGGATCGAACTGCGTCGTGTCCTGACTGGATACAAGCGGAGGGGGATTCTCAGTTCCGAAATAGACTTCATGCATGACAGCGTCTAAGCCGGGATCCCAGTGCAAATCGACATTTCTACCCATCTCGAAAGCTCCATTGGCAGGATTTGGGTTGAAAGCCTGGCCAGGTAACAGCTCCGGCGTCAAGCTGGCCTGAACCGTGCCGCCATAAGCGCCTATATTGATTCTACCACCGTTGGGCGCAGGCTCGTCCAGTGTCTCGGCGCTCGGATCGCCTCCATCGATGCAAGGGCTGGTCTCTTGGTCAAGAACCCAGATGTCATGCTCGGGCCAATACCGGCCTCGCGTGGAGCGTAGATGATAGTCACCGTTGTTTGGATCGACAAGGAGAGGGTCGCCTTCGATATTGCCTTCGGCTCCGCTGATGCAACTGTGCCGTGCCCGGCACCCGAAAAGGTCACCACCGGTATTGTTCCAGAAAATACTGTTGCTGATATCCGGCCCCGAGCCCCAATAGCCTTCGAAACCGTTTGTGTTGTAGGCTTCGATTCCGTACATGTTATCCACTATCGTCAGATTGCTGATAGTCGGAAAACTGTTGGCGATGAAGACGGCCATGAAGCTGTTTTTTATGACGAAATTCCTCAGGACACTATCGTGACCTTCGCCACTGTAGAACGAGACTACAAAATCGCCCGGATTATGAAGCACTGGTATACCATCAGTGCCTGCGGTAACACCCTGCACCACGAGCCTTTTGCCCAGAAAATTGATCTCTCCCTGGTACAGCCCCGGAAAGACCCAGACTACGTCACCATCCATGGCTGCATCGATACCCTTTTGAATGGTTGCCAAAGCTGTTGCCGGGGTTAATCCTTCGTTGTTATCATTTCCATGAACCGCATCGACATAAAAGTGATTCAGGGCATGAGTCTCTCCTCCGAACTGACCTTCTGCAATGGTTGTGGCGCCAAGAAGTACTGCGAGAAATACCAAAATTACCAGTCTTGTCATAACATTTGTTTTGTTGGCCATTGTGCACCTTCCTTTCTGCTTTAAGTTTTGTTACAATAAATATAGTTCACCAACTACCGTTTACCAATTTAGCAAGCCACAATATGCCCGGCGGGTTCTGCTGTGGTCTGCGATAACTTCCTGTCCTCGGCCGAGTGAATTCATTGCCGAGATTATCGATATCTTGAAGGTAGGAAAATTCCAGTTCGCCCTCAATGCCGTTATTTGCTGAGAACGTAATCTTCTCGATAACATCGGTTTCCATATCAATGGTATAGACCAGCCTGGTTTGCTCTTGCGTCAAGACAACTTCTGCTTTAGCGCCGCCCGGCAAGCCTTTGGTTTCAAACCAAACCTGCTTTTCGGCCGCATCCCGGCGTACCGTATCAATCGTATGCAATCCCATCCAGGGCCGCCCCAATCCCTTGAAGAAACTCCCTGCTGCGTATGCTGCCACTGCTTTTCCGCTTCCGTCAATGACACACGTCCCTGATGCGCTGTCAACAATCTTTGTGCCGCTTTCGAGCCGGATTTCGAGCCACGGGCCGGATTGCCCGCTTGCTGCATATACGAACGGCATCCGTCCGGTCCCTGAGACTTGCTGCCCATTGACCCTGCCGGTAATTCTGAAATACGTCCAGCCTCGCTTGTGCATTTCATCTCGATTGTCAACGATTCGCGCATCTTGCGGCCAGTCGAACTGAAAATATTCCTCCTCCAAAACATTGAAGTGGCGGTCCGTCCTCCAGATTCTGTTGCCGTACTCGCTGCTGCGTTTGGAGATTACAAGCAGACCCTTTCCCCTGCTGGAAACACGTTCGGTATCGGCCTGCCTGCCCTCGACCCGGGAAATGAAACGGCTCAAATCCTCGCCGTCCGTGGGCAGCCTTGCAACAGACAGATCGGGACTATACATTCGGAAATTGTTAACGTAAATAGTGTTCTTATCGTAGTAGTAGTTGGCATGTTGGTTTTGAAGGTTTCGGCAGTAAGAGTTTTTGCCGGAGGCATTTAATTTCAGCAGTCGCATCATCACAGGCTTGCCGGGGCCTTCAGGAAAGAAATACCAGCATTGTTCGGTACCCTTCGTTACAGTCGGCGCAGGCGTATTGAAAGAAGTTTGTGCATTAATTCTTTCCGGCCCTATATCGATCATGTCCGTCCCAAGTGTCACTACCATAGCGCCTCCGGCAATAGCGGCGGTAGTAGCCACCGAGACGATAGCGGTTTTGCTTGTTACTATCGCTGCCAGAGAAGCTGCGGCACCGACCTTGAGAGTCGCAGCCGTTACCGATACATTCGCAACGGCAGCCTCGGTTGAGGCTGTGAGCTTTCCGAATAACACCAATGCCGCCAGCAGGTATCCCTTGCCGAGCCCGTGACGGGACAGCTTTTTGGCCAGGGCCTTCTTCGCACGATAGAACAAAGATTGGGCGCCAAACTCCGTACATCCCATCAATCCGGCGATCTCCGAATACGGCATGTCCTTGTAACAGCGCATGGTCAATACGGCCCTGTAACGGGGTGATAATTCCCGCATCGAAATAAGAACGATTTGTTTCAATTCCCTGTTAACCATGTCGGCCAGGGCGCTTTGGCTGTCCCCTATCGCGATCTGGCGGTCGATGTCAGACAGGGAAATCGTTTTATGCCGCCACTGCCGGCCGTAGTGACTGCGAATCTTGTTGAAAGCAATGCCATCCAGCCATGACCAAAACTTTTCGGTTCTCTTCAGTTTGTCGAATACCTTAAACATTTCCAGAATGCTCTCCTGAACAATATCCTGCGTCAAATCTTCTCGTAACGTAAGACGGAGCACATATTCACGTAAATGTACCCTCGCCGCTTCAGCCAGGCGATTCAGACACTCCTTATCGCCGAGCCGTGCTTTCCTGACCAATTCAGCGTGCTCTTTGTAGTTAATCATTAACTCCTATTTAATATGTTCAACAAAAGCGCCAAACTTGACGTTATTTTTTGAGTTTTTTGTATTTTTTGCTGATTTTTATGAATTCCAGCCCAAATTTGCATTGCAACACCTGCAATCCCGGAAAAAAATCGCTTAATGAATCATAAATCCCTTTCTTCTTCAGGCAAAGGATTACTTGGTCAATTTCCCATTCAAACCGGTTGCGCTCGCTCTGAGCTATATATATAGCGATTCTCACGAGTGAAATGTTGATGATAATTTTGTGCTTTTCTTAAAAAATGAAGGAAAATTTAGGCATGGTTCAATCTCATGTACCCAAGGGTAATGCTTTCCAATCTGGTTCAATGGCCAGAAATACTCATAACAGTCTGTTAGTGAATTAGCAAACACCCGCTGGATGTGCTCATGCTTGCGGCCTAATTATTTTGCTTTCTTTTATCCAACAGTACAGAACCGGCACAACGAGCATAGTGAGTATCTCAATTGTCATCCCGCCAAAAGAAGGAATCGCCATCGGCACCATAATACCTGAGCCGCGCCCCGTTGAGGTCAGGACCGGAATCAGCGCCAGGATTGTCGTGGCGGTTGTCATCAGGCAGGGGCGAATCCTGCGCATCCCCGCCTGGATTACCATCTGACGGGTCTCGTCGATACTTGCAGGCGTTTTGCCCTGGAACGATTGTTTGAGATATGTACACATCACAACACCATCGTCCGATGCAATCCCGAACAGTGCGAGAAAGCCGACCCAGATGGCGACGCTGAGATTTATCGTGTGCACGCCGAACATATCCCGCATACTTACGCCGAATACGTCGAAATTCAGGAACCACTCTTGGCCGTAAAGCCAGATCATCAGGAATCCGCCCGACCAGGCGACAACTATCCCGGAAAATACCAGCAGGCTTGTAAGGGCGGATTTGAATTGGAAATACAGAATTATGAATATGATGAACAATGCCAGGGGTATGACTACCGAAAGTGTCTTGGCCGCACGAATTTGATTCTCATAGCTGCCTGCAAATGTATAGCTTACACCCTCAGGTACGACAAATTCCCCGCTGTCAATCTTGGTTTGCAGATAAGCTTGGCAATCTTCGACGACATCGACTTCGGCGCGGCCTGCTTTTTTGTCGAACAGCACATAGCCAATAAGAAACGTGTCTTCGCTTTTTATCGCCTGGGGACCGCGCACGTAACGAATGTCCGCCAATTGGACCAGCGGTATCTGAGGCCCATTGGCTGCGGGAACTAAAATCTTGTCTAACGACTCGATCTGGTCGCGCAATTCACGGACATACCTGACCCTCACGCCGTACCGCTCGCGTCCCTCGACCGTTGTCGTAATGCGCTTGCCGCCTATCGCCACCTCAATAATATCCTGTATTTGGCGAATCTTTATCCCGTACCGGGCAGTAGCGTCACGGTCTATGTCAATCTCAATGTACGGCTTGCCGACGATCCGGTCTGCGAACACGGCTGTCGGTTCCACACTGGGGACGTCCTTGAGAAGGCGCTCGATTTCCAGGCCGACTTGTTCGATTGTGTCCAGGTCCGGTCCTTTGACTTTCACGCCCATCGGCGCGCGCATGCCGCTCTGGAGCATGATGATTCGGGTTGCGATTGGCTGTAGTTTCGGAGCAGAGGTCGTGCCCGGAATCTGACCGGCTTTTACAATCTCATCCCAGATGTCGTCGGGATTCTTAATATGGTCTCGCCATTGCCTGAACGGCTTGCCGCGCCGGTCCGGTATAAGCTCGCCGTTCTTGTCACGGGTAAAAGTCCCAGTTATCCTGTCGTACCGGAAGCTAATGCGATGCCCGTTTTTATCGCTGATGTACTCAGGCTTGTAGTTGATGATTGTCTCGATCATAGAAATCGGCGCCGGGTCGAGGGGCGATTCCACCCGGCCGATCTTTCCCACCACCGAGTCAATCTCCGGAATGGACTGAAAGGCGATATCCTGCTTTTGCAGAACGTCCAGGCTCTCCCCGATAGATGCGTGAGGCATGGTCGTGGGCATATACAAATATGAACCCTCATCCAAAGGCGGCATGAATTCCTTGCCCAGACCGGGAAAGCTATGCGCGACAGCAGACCAGACTGTATTGGCCTTCAACTTCTCCGGTACGAAGGAAAAGACCCTCCCGAACCCGAGCCAAATCATCGCAGCCAGAACAACCAGGACGCCGGGAATCGATAAGAACGCTATCTTGTGCCGGAGACACCAGCCGAGGATGGCCGGATATAGCTTCTGGAAGATCCGGAAGAAAAGCAGCAGCCCGCCGATCAGGCCCGCCACGAAGACCAGATTTCGCACGATACCTTTTTCCGAGCCTAACGGCAGCCAGTGATTTGCAAGTATCACTCCAACCAGAACCACCGCCAGACCGTTGGCGATCAAGGGCAGAATACTGTTCACTTTCTTTGGAATGTAGTCTCTCGATAGATGGTAGAATCCAATCGCGCCGATAAGAACGCCTATCCACCAGGCGAGCCAGAAAGCCGCTATCGCCGCGGCGGCGATTAACACCGCGCCCAGCAGGTATCGCCTGAGTTTTTTCGAGCCGGCTTTTCTCGTAAATAGGATATGAGCGACCGGCGGAATTATCGTCAAAGCAACTACGACCGAGGCGATTAGTGCGAAGGTCTTGGTGAATGCCAGGGGTTTAAAGAGCTTGCCCTCGGCCCCCGTCATCGTGAAGACGGGCAGAAAGCTGACTACGGTAGTCGAAACCGCCGTCAACACCGCGCCGCCGACCTCGCCGGCAGCTTTGTAAATGACCTCCAGCTTATCATCGTCGGGATTTGCGTCGTCGAGGTGTCTCAGAATGTTCTCGCAGACTATGATCCCCATGTCAACCATGGTACCGATAGCAATAGCGATGCCCGACAGCGCCACAACGTTGGCGTCGATGCCGCCGACCTTCATCGCGATAAAGCACATCAACACCGCTAAAGGAAGCAGGCCGCTGATGAGTATCGAGCTTCTAAGATGCACGACCAGGACGATTACGACTATGATGGTGACCAGTATTTCCTCGGTCAGAGCGGTGTTCAGTGTTCCCAGTGTTTCGTAGATAAGTCCTGTGCGGTCGTAGAACGGTACTATGGTGACCTGCGAAACCGTTCCGTCATCTAAAGTTTTCCTGGGCAGTCCGGGCGATATCTCTTCGATCTTCGCTTTTACATTCTTGATCGCTTCGAGCGGATTGAAACCGTAGCGCACAACGACCACGCCCCCGACGGCTTCGGCCCCGCCTTTGTCCAGCACTCCCCGCCGCAGCGCGGGCCCGTACGAGACTTTGGCGACATCCTTGATGTAGATCGGGACATTGTCATTGACTTTTATTACCGACCGTTCTATGTCGGAGAGATTCTCGATGAAACCAAGGCTGCGGATTACGTACTCGGCCTTGTTGATTTCAATCGTTCTGGCCCCGACGTCCACATTGGACATCTTCACCGCCATGAATATCTCGTCCAGGCCAACGTCGTAGGCCCGCATTGCATCGGGGTCTACGTCTATTTGATACTCTTTGACAAAGCCGCCTATGGAGGCCGTTTCGCTTATGCCCTTGGCGGAGAGCAGGGCGTAGCGGACCTGCCAGTCCTGAATAGTTCTCAGTTCGTCCAGGTCCCAGCCGCCCGCCGGATTGCCGTTCTCGTCCCGGCCTTCGAGCGTATACCAGAAAACCTGCCCCAGGCCCGTCGCGTCAGGCCCCAATGCCGCCCGGACTCCTTCGGGGAGAGTGCCGGCAGGCAGCGAGTTAAGCTTTTCGAGAACTCTGCTCCGCGACCAGTAAAAATCGATCTTGTCCTCAAATATAATGTATATCGAGGAGAATCCGAAAAAGGAGTAGCTTCGGACGGTCTTGACTCCGGGAATGCCCAACAGCGAGACGGTCAGCGGGTATGTTATCTGGTCCTCCACGTCCTGAGGCGAACGTCCCATCCACTCGGTAAAGACTATCTGCTGGTTCTCACCAATGTCCGGAATGGCGTCCACCGGAACGGGGTCTCTCGGCAGCCAGCCGAGATTCCAGTCGAATGGCGCCACCATCAGGCCCCATCCGACGAACATTATCACCAGAAGCCCAACGATCAGCTTGTTCTCAAGACAAAACCGGATCAGCTTGTTTAGAGGACCTGTAGTTTGGCCGTCAATGTTTGTCAGTCGCTCGTCCATTTATCTCTACATCTTCGCTTAATGATTGAACTGCGGCAGCTTGGCAATATACTGCTCGGGGGCTTCTTCGAATTTCTCCTTACATCCGTCGCAGCAGAAATACACCTTCTTGCCCTTGTACTCGGTGAAGAGCGCCTTATTAATTGCCCCGCCCATGACCGGGCAAGTGGTCTGCTCTGCCGCGGCAACAACTTCCTTTGCCGTCTCTTCTGCCATGGCGGCATGGTCATGTCCTTCATGTCCCTGCATTGTCCCCATCGACGTCTCAGTGGGCGCCGGCTCGGACTTCTTACAGCCGTTCAACATAAGCAACCCAACAAACAAAACCGCGATTACTAAATTTATCTTTCTTGCGTTCATGGTCATTCTCCTTAAGAATTGTTCATTACTGGTTCACGTTAATCATTTCGTGCTTATGGTCGCTTTCGGCGCTCATCATACTGGGCTTGGCCTGTATTTGAAGTGCCGAATCAATTTTAAAATTTCCTTTTTTAACGACAAGCTCACCCTCGGCCAAACCTTCTTTGACCAGGTAATGCTCCCCGGCCCTGGGACCGAGAGTCACTTGCCGTCCTTCGAATGTAGGCTTTTCTTTATCCGGCAGCCGGACGTAAACCACGGCGCGGGTTCCCGTAATCAAAGGCGCCGAAGCCGGAATAACCAGCGGCGCTTCATTGGGCGTATCGACGATGTAACCAAGCGATTCGGTAGTCACCAGGTCCATGCCGCAGATATCGCAACTTGCCGCTTCGGTCTTAACCACCGCCGGGTGCATCGGGCAAATCCACTTGCCCGCCATGTCCGGGTCCATAATTCGCCCGCCCATGGCAACACCGGAGCGAACGGTCGCTCTTACAAACATCCCCGGCTTGAGCCTGCCGTCGGCGTTATCCACGTTCACCCGCAGCTTGACGGTTCTTGTCTTGTCGTTGAGCATCGGGTCGATAAAACTGATTTTGCCTTCGAAAACATCTCCCGGATAGGCCTCGGCTGTAAATTCGACATTCTGGCCATACCGAATCCAGGACAAATCCGATTCGTAAGCATCCAGCTTCACCCACAGGCGCGAAAAGTCCGCCACCTTATATATTGGTGTCCCCGTGTTAACGTAGAGCCCTTCGGCGGCGTTCTTATGGATGACAACACCGCCCATCGGCGAGTAAATCGTAATGTGAGTGACGGCTTTGCCCGAGCTTTCGATTTTGCCGATCTGCTCATCGTTCAGACCGAGCAGCCGCAGTTTTTCCCTGGCCGCCTCCAGCGTTGCCAGAGTGGTTCGTGTCACCATCTCTGAGGTTGTGGCCTTGACATTGCCGGCCGCCTTGAGAGCCTGGAGCAGCTCAGCCTGTGCGCTGATCAGCTCGGGACTGTAAAGATCGACCATATGATCGCCCTTGCTGACCGTAATGCCGGTAAAGTCAACGTAAAGCCTGTCGATCCTGCCCGGCACCCAGGCCGTGATATTCTTCACGCGCGTCTCATCGTAATCGACCTTGCCGACCATGCGAATCTCGGCCTCGACAAATTTCCGCTCGACCGCCGTGGTCTCGATCTCCATCAGCTTGATGGCCGCTTGAGAGAAGGAAATCTGCCGCTCGCCAATGTCACCACCGTCGGAAGCGATAGGAATTAAATCCATAAAACAGATAGGGCATTTGCCTTGCTTGGGCTGGCGAACCTGCGGGTGCATCGAGCAGGTCCACCATTGCGGTGCTTCGCTTTGGCCCGCATCAGATACGTGATCATGCCCGGCGTCCGGCGGAGCCGAAACCCTAAAACCTCTGGCTGCGTAGCCAACAACGAAGGCCGCAATAATTATCAGTATTATCTTCAGTCCGGCCAGGCCGAACTTTGCTTTAGGAGTTGAGTTTTTCATGATAATCACCTTTAAAATCTTTCTAATCCATACAGTTATAGTAGGGATTATGTTCAGCATTTTACGTATGTCAAGTCAAAATAAGCCCTTTTCAGTAGTCTGACACTCCGTGTTTAGGAAACTCGCCGGTTTTCTTCCGCTACAATTCAGCCCCCACGAGCATTTCAAGCCTGGCCAGTTCCTGTTGATTATCGGTCACTGCCCTTTCATAATGCAACTGAAACTCAAGCAGTTTCTGCTGAGCGTTAATCAAGCTCAGAAAATCGATTGTGCCGGCTTTATACGCCGTCTCCGACGCTCCCAGCAGCTCTTCGCTCTTCGGTATCAGAACATCTTCATAGAGCTTTCGCTTTCTGTCACTGTCCTCGAAATCATACAACGAGCGCTCGGCACGAGCGATTATTGTGTTTTCCGCCTGCTTTTTCTGATGCGATGCTTTCCGGAGATTTGCTTTGGCCTGCAGCTCGGCGGCCTTATAACCTTCCCGCCAGATAGGCAGATTCATCGTAAACATCAGGATGATCGGGTCTTTTCCGCTGTCACTCATGCCCGGGTTCAGGGCGCTTCCCGTATCGGTCCAGCCGACGCCCACGCCCACATCCGGCCAGAATTTCTTCTTTGCCAGTTCGACCCTGTTCTTTGCCGCCTCAAGCTCGAAGTCCAGCGCCTCAAGCTCGGGATTTCTCAGCCGGAGTAATTCGATCATCTTTTCGCGGCTTACTTCTGTCGCCCGAAATTCCGCTTTGCGAGGCCACGGCAGCATTTCAGGACTCTGTCGGTTGAGAACCGCGTTGAGCCTGGCGATGATCGGCTTTCGCAGTTCCTCAAGCGTTTTCAACCGGTCTTCGAGCCTGGCCAGCTCTATCTGCGCACGAATCACATCGGGGTGGCCCGTCGCCGCCACCATGTATTTTGTCCGCGCCACCTCTTCGAAATGCTGAATCAGTTCGAGATTTTCCTTCGCTATCTCAATCGCCCTCGCCAGGTAGGAGTATTCGTAAAATGCATCCTTGACCTCTGAGAAAAGCTTAAGTTTTTTTGCTTCATATCGTTTCCGGGCAGCTTTGGCAGCGGCAGCGGCGGCATCCGTCCGCGCCTCAATCTCGCCAAACCAGGGAAACATCTGCATAATTTCCAGCTTGTTCCGCTGCGGACCGACCCTCGTTTCGACCTCCTCGATAAAATATCCATAAGTGAATTTCGGGTCCGGAAGCGATTTCGCCTGGGGGACCTGCTCGACGGCAATCTTCCACTGCTCGAACGCAACCTGAAGGCCGGCATTGTGCAGCGCCGCAAAGGCCAGATAATCTTCAAGCTCAACCGGGGCATTGACATCGATCGGCAGCTCGGAGGCGCCCACGCCGTGTGTAAGTACAAGGGCAATTACCATCACAATGAAGACTATTTGTCGTTTCATACTTGGTCCTCCCAATTATCCTCGGCGAGTCCGATTAATAAGTTTAAGAATTTCATCCAGTTTCTGCTGCTTCTCCTTTTCAGAACTTCCTATAATAGCAGTAGTTACGCAGTGCCTAAAGTGCTTTTGCAAAATCTTTTCTTCCACGCTGGAAAGGGCGCCTTTGACGGCATGAATCTGATTCAGAATATCAATACAATATTCACGATTTTCAATCATCCTTTGGATGCCGCGGACCTGCCCTTCGATTCGCTTAAAAGCAACAATATTATCTTGATGGTCTGGATTCTGTTCCATATTTCGTGCCTTTATTAACTTCATGATGTATATACCCCCTTGGGGTATGTTGTGTTCGAAAAATTCCGACTTTTTCGCTATGATATATAGGTATTTCCAAAAAATGAATAAGACGACTTGGCAATCGTTAGAAAGGGGGGAATAAAGCTGAATTTTTCATGCAACGGCCTTATCGCTGCCGACGAGTATTGCCACGCAAACACATATTCCTCGTTGCCAGCCAAATCTCTGCTTACGGCTGTGGTTCCTCAGCCGGTCGATACAGCCGGATATCGTCAAAGAACATCTTACCCGAACCGCCGGGTATCGTCATGTTGCCTTTGGTTCCCAGGCCAATCGCGATCCTATCCACGTTAGTCAGGACTATACCCTTCTCTGCAAGAGTCTGCAAGGGGATAACCCATTCAGTCCAGATGTCTATCGTTGCTGCGTCCGGATCATCGTTGACCACCACGGCAAGCGTTCCAGTGCTGTTTGACACGGCCACATACAGCGGCTCAGTAGCGTTACCCCGATCACCGATGAACCAGAGCGTCAGTGTGTTGACACCATTCTCGGTCCAGTCACGCAGGCGATTCAAGGTCAACTCTACTTCTGAATATTTCGAGTATCCTTGCTTATTGTTATCGTAGGACAAGGGCATCGATTGACGGCCGCCATGAACAATGGTTTCCTCTGTATAAGACAGGGTCGTTTCGTCGCCGACAGCCGACCCGGTCCCATTGCCGAGGTAGGCCGGTTCAGTATCATGCGCGGCATAGCCAAGCCCGTCTTTCCACGCCCACCATATCTCGTTGTTGCCAATGTCGTAATCCTCAAAATCGTCCACTGTGATGAAGTCGGCCGTCGTGAAACTCCAGACAAGACCCTTAACCGCGCCTGTATTATAGACCGCATCGACGCGCCAGTAGTAATCGCTGTGCCAGGCAAGCTTTCCTGGATCGTAGCTCTCGGCACCAGGGGCCTTGTTGCCTTTGTACTCCGGTGAGGCAGTCGTGGCATTCCTCACGGCGTCTTTTTCGGTTCCGAAGTACACATCATGCGAGACAGCAGTAGTCGCCGGCGTCCAGTTGAGCGTTGAATTCATCTGTACATCGATCGCGCCGTTAGCCGGATTCGGGTTCCCGACAGCGCCCGGCGTCGTAAAGCCCCAGACATCGCCTTTGTACGTGGCGACGCCGTCATACTCATCTACCCTCCAGTAATAAACCTTCTCTAATTCAAGAATGTCGGGATTGTAGGTCGTAATTCCCTGCGAGTTACCTCCGTCGGCATTGTTTACGTCGTCAAAATTGTCACCGAAATAAACAGTGTGCAATATCGCATCAAGACCCGGTGTCCAGCTAAGGATTGCGTTCGGATCTACAAACTCGACGCCATCAGGCGGATCGGGATTATAAGCGGTCTTGCCTGGAATCCGGAAGCTCCAGATGTCGCCCTTGTGCTTTGTAGTGCCGTCTGCCTGGACCTCATCGATTCGCCAGTAATAAGTTGTGCCCGGAACGAGACCGTCCGGATAGGGAGATCCGGGAGAACCGGCAACTAAAAAATACGTTGTGGCCTGGTTGCCTTGAAATGTCTCATTGGTTCCATCATTCACATCGTCAAAACTGATGCCGAAGTACACATCGTGCGAAACCGCAGTATTTCCCGGCGACCAGCCGAGGCTCACCCACGTGTCGTTATAGAAGCTGCCGTCAGCAGGGGTGGGATTATAGGCCTTTGCCATAACCTTTTTTATGGCTGTAAGAGTTGCATTTATTGTGAGCTTGCCGTTTCCCAGGGCCTCAATATCATGGTCGGCGTAGCCGCCACCGGCAAAGCCCAGGAAGACATAGATTTCCTCGCCGGCATAAGTGTCTAAGGTGCCGGAGCACCCGCCGTAGTCTCCGAGTTCATCACGGCCGGCAACAAAATAACCTGAAGAACTCTCTATATAAAGCTTCCATACCCATGCAGCCTTCCAGGTCTCATTCGGAAATGAGATATCTATTTGCAGGCGGCACGGCGCGCCGGTGGGAAATTCACCGATTCGAAGCCATCCTGCTACTGTGCCGTTGGCATCCTGGTAAAAATACTCCATTAGCTCCCATCCAATATCGAATTCGTACGAACCGG
>CBDVBU010000030.1:0-16998 GCA_965372295.1 uncultured Phycisphaerae bacterium | reverse complement strand
ACGGACATTATTGAAGTTCGTTATGGCGATCCATCGGAGATTGTTCAGATGTTGAACATTCTGTTAGGTGAAACCGAAGGCAGGAGCACCATGAGATACAACAGATACAGAGACGAAAGAGACAGACGCTCGAGGTCAAGTTCGCCCAGAAGCTCATCCGCAAGAATTTCAAGCAGCACCGCCAAGAAAACGGCTTCGAAGGATGGAACGGCAACATCTGTCGTGGTAGGGACGACGCGAGGACCGATCATTCTTATCCCTGAGCCCAGGCGTAAATGGATCATTGCGAAGGCATCGGCGGAAGATTTAAAGCAAATCAGGGAGTGGGTGAATAAGCTTGACGTGGAAGAACCGGTCGGATCGGAGTACGACATTGTCCAGCTCAGGTATGCGGATCCCCGGGAGGTGGAGAACAGCATTGGGGACGGTTTCGAGGATTTACCGGGGACGGAATTTTTGCCGAGCATTCTCGTTCAACCGCTGACTCAGACAAAGTCGGTAATTATTTTCGGTCGCAAGGACCTTCGCGAGATTGTCAAGAAGATGATTGCAGAAATAGATGTTCCTCCGGGCCAGTTCGAGACGGCACATATTAAGCTTAAACACGCCGATCCCGACATGGTCAAGGAAAAGCTGGACGAGCTATATCAACAGGGAATGACCGGCAGCAGTAGAAGCTTTTTCGGTGGGTATAATCCTTATTCCCGGGGACGGGGAAGTTCATCACAATCTTCCGAAATGGTAAAAGTCGTCTCATATACTACGCTGAAGGAAATTACCGTGATTGCCTCGCCGGAGAATATGGTAGAAATCAGAAAACGAATCGAAGAATGGGACGTTCCTCTGGATATCGATTCGCTTAAGCCAAGAATCATCGAGTTGCGTAACTGTGATCCCGTTGAGATGGCCAATCTTCTTTCATCGCTCTTCAGCGAGGGCGGCGGCGGCAGCAGTAGCAGCCGCGGATTTAGCGTATTTCGGACTATGTTCGGCGCCCAGGTTGTGGACCAGCAGAAAATTGTCGGAGCGCTCTACGGGCAACTTACTGTTGAAGAAGTTCCCGGCACCAAGAAGATCATCGTGATAAGCAAGATTCCCGAGGCTTATGATGTCATTGAGGCTTTGGTAAAGGAGCTTGATAAGGCGGAGATGGCCGAGATACCGAAAGTTATAAAGCTCAAATATGCAGATCCGGAAAAGCTCTGCGAAATCCTGAATGCGATGTTTGCCGAGGCGGGTACGTCCGCGAACCTCAGGCGTAGTGACGTGGGACTGAGCGAGTATTCGATGCAAGAAACGGATACCACCTCTGCCGATAGCGCTAACCAGAGCCAATACTACACGCCGCCGTGGTCCAGCTCAGGCGCTCGACGCACCGTCGATGAGGAAATGCCGATAAGCAATGTCATAGGCAGAATACGCTTCGTTCCCGAACCTCGCACCAAGGCTATCCTTGTTTTATCGCCTCCGGAGTTTATGCCGGAGATAGAAAAGCTGATCGAAGAGCTTGACGTGCCCGGCAAACAAGTCATGATAAAGGCGATTATTGTGGAAGTTGACCACAGCAACATGACTTCTCTTGGTATGCAGCTCGCACCGACCGGATCGGAGGCAATAGCGTTTGGCAGTTATGACGAGAATACTGTCGCCGTTCTCAATCAGCTACAGTATTTGCAGGAACGCGGCTCGTTCACATTCACGGCGATGGCAGATGTTACTGCAATGCTTGATTTCCTGGTCACAACAACCGATGCGAAGATTCTCAATCAACAGACGCTGTGGACCCAAGATAACGAAGAAGCGAGTTTCTTCAAGGGCGACAAAGTTGCATTCTTCACCGCTACGACAACTACAACCACCGTCGGCGTCACGCAAAATGTCGAATTTTCGAGGGTCGGTATGACTCTGGCGGTCAGGCCGAGCATTACTCCCAACAAAGACGTGGACATGATTATCAACATTTTAATCTCCCAGATTATTCCCGGTGAAGAGGAGAATGGCCAGCCGGTGAGAACCGAGATGGAGACGAAGACCAATATGATAGTCGGGGACGGCCAGACAATTATGCTCGGCGGCATTCTCTTCCAGGAAGACAGAATTGTCAAACGCAAGGTTCCGCTGCTGGGTGATATACCGCTGATTGGGGAACTTCTGTTCAGCCACAACGAAACTATGGCCGCCAACAATGAAATGCTTGTTTTTATTACACCTTACGTGATAGACGATTTTGACAATATGACTCCTGAAACAAGGGAGCAAATAGAACGTCCGAAGGAAAAACTCAAAAATATCAGGGAGCAGTTGGATGCCTCAATAGAGCGTCTGAAGAAGTAGATAACGGCGCGATGCGGAAATCATCTTGATTTGTAGGTTAAGGTCTAAGAGCGTGTATGAAAAGTGGCACGGGCATCCTGCCCGTGTGTTTCACTGGCGTCTCGCCCGTGAGAAAAGGACGGCTTGAAGACAATAAAACTCTTGCGACACATGGGCAAGATGCCCATGCCACGACAAGACGTCTTCTCACACACGTTCTAAGAGTTCTATCGTTGAGGGCATACCACCCTACTGCGGGTATCTTGATGTCTTTATCTGTAGATGCGGTCGAAAAGTTCGTCGGCCATGTCTGCATTGAGGGTCTTTAGTATCTTGTATTCATCAAGGGCCGAACCTCTGTTCCTTGTTGACAGGTAGGATAATCCTAATCCGAAGTGGGCGTTTACATCATCGGGTGTTAGAGAAACCGCCTTCTTGAATACTTCGATCGCTTCCTGGTAGCGGCCCAGCGCTCCGTAGGTTATACCCATGTTAATATAAGCATCGGGAAAATCCGGTTCCAGACCGGCGACCTTTTTGAAGGCTTCTATCGCCTTTTCGTGAAGAGCGAGTTCGTTGCAGGCCATCCCTAATCCGAAGTAAGCCATCGCATAATCGGGCTGCATTTGAATCGCCAGCTTGCAGGCCTCGATTGCCTCCTGATAGCGGCCGAGTTCGCCATAAGTCATTCCCAAATTCAGATATGCTTCGGCAAAATCAGGCTTTACCCGGACAGCTTGTTTGAAGGCTTCGATAGCTTCTTCGTGACGGTTTAGCCCCTCGTAGGCAATCCCCAAACCCAGGTAGGCCATCGCATGGTCGGGCCGTATTTGCAGCGCAAACTCACAGACCTCGATTGCTTCCTTGTAGCGGCCAAGCTCGCTATATGAGAGTCCTAAGCCGGAGTAAGCATTTGGGTATTCGGGATCGATAAGGATAGCTTCCCTGAAGGCTTCGGTAGCTTCTTCATGGCGGCCAAGCTCGCTATATGTCACCCCAACGCTATGGTAAGCCTCAAGATAATCGGGCTTGAGACTGATTGCCTGCTCGTAAGCCTCTGCCGCATCGAGATAGCGGCCGAGATTATCGCAGGCCACGCCCAGATCATAGTATGCTGTAGGGTCATCGGGCTTGATACGGACGGCCTGCCTGCAGACTTCGATTGCCTCGGCATACCGGCCAAGCTTGGAATATTCTGTTTGCAATCGGTAGTGAGCTTCCATCAGATCGGGATTGATACGCAGAGCCTGCTTGAAAGCCTCTATCGCATCGGCCCGGCGGCCTAGTTCGCTATAAGCGACGCCAAGATTGTAGTGAGCATCCACGAAATCCGGATCGATACGTATGGCTTGTATAAAGGCTTCCATAGCTTCCTCGTGCCGACCGATTTCGCCATATAGTACACCTAAATCGTAGTGAGCATCCGCATTATCAGGCTTGGCTTCGATGGCCTGGCTGAAGGCTTCTATGGCTTTTTTGTAACGGGTAAGTTTGGCGTATGATAGCCCCATGACGGAAAAAGCTTCTACAAGTTTTGGTTCGATACTTACAGCCTTTTTACAGGCTTCGATGGCCTCCGGATGGCGCCCGAGATAGTTATAAGCGACACCGAGATAATAGTGAGTTTGTGCATCGTTGGCCTTAATGCCGATAGCACGTTCGTATGCTTCTAATGCCGGAAGATGTTTGCCAAGTTCGGCATAACAGTAGCCGGTATAAAACCACGCCCCTGCAAACTTTTCATCGGCCTCGACGGCTTTTTTAAAGCAATCGAGCGCCTTTTTGTTTTTGCCGATCCACACGAAAGCGATACCATCTTGATATGAGCTCCTGTCCGCTGATGTTTCCTGTTTGTGAGCGTCGGTAGCCCACTGGCTCAAAGTCTTGCCGGTTGATTCCGGGTCGATAGACAGAAACGGTTCTATGGGAACAGCAAAGTTTACGGTCTGCCCTTCTATTGTCCGAATGGTAGCGACGCCGATTACTTCGGCTCTGACGTTGAGCACGGGGCCGCCGATTGAACGTGGTGGAACCGGTGCGGATATTTGACATATTTTTCCCGTTGAGGGTATATCTCGAACGGCGATAACAATACCGCCACGTAGGGTGCGATGAATCGCACCATTTTTCTCTATCCGTTTTTGGTGCGATTCATCGCACCCTACGATTACTCGTTCGGTTACTTTAGGTGTTGCTCCGGCAAGCCGTACGAATTTAATGGTATCTTTAGAGATATCGACCGATACTTTCACGAGGTTACTATCCGAACTTTCTGCAAGAACCAGCTTTATGGGATACCCTTTGCCATCGGAAGTTTCGACCTCGGCGCTGTGTGCACCTTTTAAGATGTCGTAATTTGTGATTAGATGGCCCTGCTCGTTGATAAAAAATCCAGCCCCTTTATTTAAGCTGTTTTTGTCGCCGTCATAGGTAACGATCGTTGCTATGGCGGACTGAACATCCTTGAAAAGTGCAGACGGATCTGCCGAAGGCATCGCTCGACCGGCTAATGCAAGCACACAAAACCAAACCGAAGATATTCGCAGCATACTATTCATAAATGCCTCACGCGGATTACTTCGCCGATATTATCTTATTCGTTTACTTGCCTGGCGCCCATAAGTAGCTAACTTAAGCAGGCTGCTTCACTTATGGGACTTGCTATTTATACACAACGTGATTATAGTCCGAATAAAATGAGGAGTCCAGATATTTCTTTTCCGCATGACATATCCAAACAAGCTTGTAGTCTGTCAAATTTGATTTAATAGCTTGGAAGGGTGGCAGCCTCAAAGCTGAAAGCTTTGGGGATGGTAAATGCAGGAGAAACCATCCCCAAGCTGCGCTTGAGGCTGCCACCCAAATGTGGGGATGACAACTTGCAGATTTGAGCTTGCCCGACTACTCTCAGAAACCCTTTGACACGGCGGCAGGTTATAGAGGATAATTCGAAAAATAATTGAGGATACTTTATGGATGCTTCTTATATAAGACCGGATGAATTACCTGATTTGGACATCGAGAGAATTGGCCCGCCGACGGTCGATTCTCCCCTGATACAACGCGAGCGTCATTTTATCGATGACGATGAGAGAATTCTTGTTTACTCGCATTCTCAGAATCTAAGAGGTTCTCAGGATTCGGGAATAGAACTTCCGACGTTTGAAAGGGCCGGTCCCCGCCGGAAGATTTTCTTCGATCCGGCCGGACTAAGCTGCGGCATCGTCACCTGCGGCGGATTGTGTCCCGGCCTGAACGACGTTGTGCGGACCATCACGCTGAGTCTCATCTGGCAGTATGGGGTAAAAAACGTTTACGGTTTCCGTTACGGATATGCCGGCCTGACCTCCAAGCCGCCTCAGCCCCCTATGCTTTTAACGCCGGAACTCGTAAATGATATTCATCTCAAGGGTGGTGACATCCTGTCGTTGTCTCGCGGCCCGCAGGATTCGGATGAAATAGTGGATAAGCTGGAACAGATGGGGATCGGCGTGTTATTCACCATCGGCGGAGATGGTACGCTGCGAGGCGCGCTGGACCTTGCTGAAGCAATAAAGAAAAGAGGGCTGGGAATATCTGTAATCGGAATTCCTAAAACGATCGATAACGACATATCCGGCATAGAGCAGTCTTTTGGTTTCTCAACCGCCGTCGAGGCAACGCGAGCGGCGATCTGCGGCGCCCACGAAGAGGCCAGAGGCGCCTGGAACGGCGTAGGATTGGTCAAGCTGATGGGCCGGGATTCCGGATTCATTGCCGCTTATGCCACCCTGGCCAACAGCGATGTGAATTTCTGCTTCATACCGGAGGTTCCGCTTGTCCTGGAGGGAGAGAACGGCTTCTTGCGTGCGCTGGAGAAAAGGCTGGATAACAGATACCACGCACTCGTTGTTGTCGCTGAGGGAGCGGGCAGACACATGACCGAGGAAAACGGCGCTCCCAAAAAGGATGCGTCCGGCAATATTCTGCGCCAGGATATCGGTCTGATATTGAAAGAAAAAATCGCCGAATATTTCAGGCAAAAGAAAAAACCGCTGTCCTTAAAATACATCGATCCCAGTTATATGATTCGCAGCTTGCCCGCCGATTCCAACGATTCGGCGTTCTGTGTTATGCTCGGTCAAAACGCCGTGCATGCAGGCATGTCGGGGCGGACAAATATGGTCGTCGGATATTGGAATCAATACTTCGTCAATATCCCTACTGCACTTACGGTTTTGAAGAGAAAAAAAGTCGATCCCGACGGCCATTTATGGCAGACCGTGCTGGAGATAACCGGCCAGAAATGCTGAGCTGAAGGTTAATTATGTAAAAGCATAGGTTCGGCACGTTTGAGAAACTGGATAGGAACGCCCCACGGGTCGCGCAGCATGGCAAGCTCGTCGCCGCTGTCTGTTACAGAGACCTCGCTGGCGACTGTGGCGCCGGCAGCGACGAGCTTCCGGCATGTACCTTTCACATCGTCAACCATGAAAGCAATATGAAGCGAGAGCGGATCCATCGATGCGTAATCCGGCACGGCATCGGGCGGATTGTGATATACCTCCAGCATCATATTGCCTCCTGCGTCGGAAATAAAATGCATGTTGACCGGAGGAGGGCCTTTCCGGACAATTTTCATTCCAAGATTTTCGCAGTACCACTTTACCATCCCGGCAGGATCCTCGACGTTAATGGCAACGTGTTCGAGACGTATTCTGTTGGCATTTTGTTTAGTTTGGTGTTCTGTCGGACTGCTATGAGTTTCCGTTGTGTGCACACTGATACAACCGGCCATCGTGAATCCTGCCAAAATCAGCGCCAATACGGACAGCTTTAACTTCACATACTTGCAGTTCATACTGAATCTCCTTATTAACTGAATCCGAAAATTTTAGCACAGTGCATATTAAGGACTATTTGCGTTTAGTGAATTGGTGTCATTATTAGCCGGCAATTCAATCTCGTCAAGATTCATATTCTATAGATTTGTATTCTCTGCTTAATATTGTGTATTGTGGCTAAATTTTCGGCTTTAATATAATAAGAAGCCCTGTTTTAGTCCTAAAACTCTCTTGTTTACGGCTCAGCAGGATAACGAATTGATTAAATTTTAGATAGGCCTTAAATACCGGCCCGGTTCGGCATAAAAAGGCTTGACTTTTTGTCGTGAATATGGTATCCTATTATCGGTCGCAGGTGTGATGAAAAGCTGCAATAGCGGCATTTCGAGTTCTTCTCCGATAACACACTATGCGAAGTGGTTGGGAAAGCCGTATTTTTGGAGGAGATGTAAGTCGAAAAAGTCGATACTTATGTATTCCGTACCTTAGCAATAATACATTACTTGTCGGTTTGATTTGCCCCTTAATAGGCTTATCAATTATCGAGATATATGGAGGAGTCTGTTAAGTCGGTCCGTGAAGCGAGTTGACGGGAGAAATATGAGAACAATAGTGATAACGAATCAAAAGGGTGGTTGCGGTAAAACAACCACAGCGGTGAATCTCGCTGCCGCTCTTGCTCAAATTGGCCATAGAGTGTTGATAGTCGATCTTGACCCACAGGCACACGCAACACTTGGCCTGGGTTATGAACCTGATACTTTAGACAGGACCATTTATCATTCTCTTGCTAATAAACAACTTCCAATTTCCAAAGTCATAACGAGCACGAAAGTCAAAGGGCTTGATCTGGTGCCGAGTAATATCCTGCTTGCAAAGGCTCGCGACGAGCTGAATTCCATTTCCCGAAAAGAATACATCCTGGCTGATCGACTCAAAACAGTCAGCACCAAATATGATTTCTGCGTTATCGATTGCCCGCCGTCGTTAGGCCTGTTAACCTTCAATGCCCTTGTTGCCAGCACAGATGTCATAGTGCCTGTTCAAGTACATTACTATGCATTGGAAGGTCTGAAGCAGTTGCTTGAAACCGTGAAGATCGCCAGAAAACGATTCTACCCGTGTTCGGTAAAGATTCTGGGTATATTGCTGACCTTCGTAGAGGGAAAGGCCACATTAAGCCATCAAGTGGAACAGCAGATGAGACAGTTTTTCGGTAATCTGGTGTTCGACACGGTCATTCACAGCTCCATCAGCCTGGCCGAAGCACCGAGCGCCGGTGAGTCTATTACTACTTATGCTCCGGAAAGCAAAGGAGCTTCTGATTATATGGCATTGGCTGAAGAAGTGACCAATCCGGAGTATAAGAGGAAGAGGAGACTACCGAAGGAAGTCTCGGCAATTATCGATGAGGCCGAGAGTATGGAAGATACCGATGTACTACAGCCTTCGGTCACAAAAGAGCCTCATAAACGACATCCTCAACCTGCCCTTCACCTAAAAACCATCAAAAGGAAATTCAGCTTTCTGTCTATCGCGGCAATTATTTTGGTTATTGTCGTTGTCATTTTAATGATCATTCTGGATCTGACCAACGAACCGCCAGTGGCAAAGCCTGAGTATATAACAGTACAGGAAGACAGGCCGGCGTCGATTACTTTAATGGCCAGTGATTTGGACGGAGACCGACTGACCTATCATATAGTAACAGGCCCATCTCATGGGAAATTAAACGGCACAGGACCCGAGATAACTTACACGCCGGCGTCGAATTATAGCGGCACAGACAGTTTTAGCTTCATGGTAAACGACGGCACGGTCGATAGTAACACGGCAAGCATTTCGCTTGCAATAGAGGCGGTTAACGATCCTCCGACAGCGAATCACCAGTCCGTGATGACAAGATTAGACAGGTCTGTGTTTATTACCCTGACAGGTAGAGATGTAGATAGCGATGAATTGAAGTATGCCATTGCCACACAGCCCGAACATGGCTCGCTGACCTTCGGCTCGAACTTTGATACGAACGGAAAGCTCACTTATACACCCGAAGCGAACTTTGCGGGCAAAGACAGTTTCACTTTCAAGCTGAATGATGGTGACGTGGACAGCGCCCCGGCAATGGTAACGCTCAATATGACCCCGAATCATGTGCCTATGGCGGACCTCCAGTCGGTGACTACGGCAGAGGACACGCCAACGGTCATTAATTTGACGGGCAGCGATCCGGATGGAGACACTGTGGTCTATAGTGTGGTAACGGTTCCGTCTCATGGAAGCTTAAGCGGGACGGCGCCGAACCTGACCTATTCGCCCAATAAAAACTTCAGCGGGCCGGACAGCTTTACCTTCAAAGTCAACGACGGGACGGTGGACAGCGCTCTTACAACCGTCGCGGTTACCGTTACCCCGGTAAACGATCCCCCGGTAGCCAATAACATTGAGGTCTCGGTGATGGAAGACATGCCGGTTCCCGTTACTTTAGTGGGTATTGATCCGGATGGAGATTCGTTGGCCTATAGTATAGTAACGAAACCTTCTAATGGAACCCTGAGTGGGACAGAGCCGAATATGAGCTATGTACCCAATACGAATTTCAACGGGTTAGACAGCTTTACCTTCAGAGTCAGCGACGGCACTTTGAACAGTATTCCGGGAACCGTATCGCTTGTGGTGAATCCGGCAGATGACCCGCCGATAGCCAACGGTGATAATGTGACGGTGCCGGAAGACACGGTATCGCACATTATGCTCACAGGAAGCGATCCAGATGGAGATCCACTGACCTACAGCATACTACGGACTCCGAACCACGGGAAATTAAGCGGCACGGCACCGAACCTGATCTACACGCCCGACCCGAATTTCAGTTGGCTGGACAGCTTTACATTCAGAGTTAACGATGGTAAATCGGATAGCGTTCCTGCAACCGTGATGATCTCAGTGACGCCGGTAAACGATCCACCGACGGCGAATGATGACAAAATCGTAACACAGGAAGATACCCCGGCGACAATTGATGTGCTGGCGAATGATATTGATGTGGACAACGAACTGATCATAATAAGCGAAATTAACCAGAGCAAGAGCGGCTCGGTCACGAAAAACAACGATGGCACACTAACCTATACGCCAAATAAAAACTTCTCCGGTACTGATACGTTCACCTATACCGTTACCGACCGGGCAGGCGAAAAGGATACGGCTACGGTGAGAATTGAAGTCATCGGGGTAAACGATCCGCCGGTGATTATATCAAAACCTGTAACCGAAGCTATGGTGGGTGTGGTATACAGTTATAATATTCGTGCTGCAGAACCGGATAGAGAAGATACGCTGACTTACTCATTAATCGCCCAGCCTGCCGGAATGAAGATTGATTCGCTGACCGGCTTCATACAGTGGAAACCTATTGAAACTCAGAAAGCGACTCATAATGTAGTAGTTAAAGTCGTGGACAGCAACAGTGTTCCAGCTTCAGACACTCAGGAATTTAGCATCATTGTAAATCCGACACCACCCAAGACGGCTACCTTGACGATTGTGGATGGCTACGATCAAAGAACCAGAAAAACGTTATCAACAGACGGCAAAGCCAATATTGTTAAAGTTAGTGACGACAAGCGGCATGAAATCAAAGCCGGTTCATATATATCCTATAATTTCTCTGATGTATCTATCCCGGCAGGTGCTACATTATCATCGGTTGTTGTTTACGTGGAACACTTCGAGGAAGAACAATTTGTCCCTGGAAAAATGCAATGGCAGATTGGAACAGGCTGGCCAGGCAATCCGGCGGTCTGGGTCTCAGTAAATGCTCCGATCCGGAAGGGACAGAAGAATGAGGCCGTTGACTCATGGGACATTACAACTTTTGTGGATACACCTGAGAAGGTCGGCTCGTTTCAGTTGCAGATTGCGAATAATGACATCGCTTCCAGGAAAATGACATTAGTAGATAACGTTTATGCCGTTGTTGCATGGGACTGGCCTGCTCCCCGGAAGATATTCGAGCGTGAACCTGAATCTGATGATCTTGTCAAATATGAAATTGCCACAGAATAGCAGGAACACTTTGAGGGGGTGAAAAAATATATCATTGGGTGGTATAATCTTCATCCAAAGTTGCCGAAAAAGCGGACCTTGTGTTTTTTCGATTCGATTGTCAACCGAAAACTGCTTTTATCGGGTCAAAATTACGCTTTCAGCCGCTATTTCTGTAATCCTATATATGATTTGAATCTTATTCCTGAAAATTGTATTAAATCGCATAGTTTTTTTTTGACATTACGGCATTAATCCGTTATATTATACTTGTGAGAAGGGTGATTAGATAACTGAGGGTGTTTGAATTCACCTCAAGTTTTTATTCACCACAAAGATCGGTTTTCTCATAGTGCAAACGTCAAAGGAACTTTTTTGGCCGAAAGGATAGACGATGGCTACACGTAAAACAGGTTTGCACAAGGATGTGTCAGTGATTTTTAATGGTGTATGGAATCCGGAAGTAGATAATATTCAGCCGTCTTTTAATGAACCCGAACCGAGCAATGCCGCCTATATTCTACCGGGGCAGTTAGCTATTGACGATTGGCCTCAAGAAGCCAGATTCGTAACTATGGTAAAGGTTTTCATGAAGGCTCCAGGGCATTTTTTCTCTTCCAAAAGAAGAAGGGAGAAGAAAAGATTGTTATCTATATCCAAACATCTGCTAATTAATATGCCGAGCTAAAAAGTTGTATACCGAACAGCCTTATTGCTTTTGCTGTTCGGTTTGTATATCTCGATGTGGAGGGGAAAATTATTATTTTGAAAGTTTATAGTAAATTTCTATCGAATACTTGATGTAATCGGTAAATAGTCCCATAAAAGCCTCGCAAAAACACCTTCTTCGACAATCCGCCGCTTATTTTATCTGCTTTTATTCAATCCTCTGAATGTGTGATTTCATCTGATCTGCGAAGAATTCTTTATTTCTTTTATCAGTTCTGAGGTTTAGTTCAATTGACATTGGATGCGCAAGGTTATAACATACTAAGTTCTGTTAAAAGATGAACTCGGCAATGTAACTGAGCAGGTTTGAATAGGAAATCTTTGTTTACTTTTTGGAGATTGCGAGATGCATAATTTGAAATCACAAATATCGAGCACGTTACTTATCCTGGCAATTACAATCACTTTTCTATCGTCGATCGTGACAGGTGCGGAAAAGCCCCCTGCTGCAAAACCTGCGGCGGAAAAACCCAAACCTGAATTTCCACCTTTGGATAAAGTCCTCAAGGATTATAAGAAGGTTATATCTACTGCTGACGGCGAGAAAAGTCTCTATGACATTTGGACCCGCGAGAAGGATGGCCAGATGCTTGCAGCCTTACCGTCCGGTTATGATTCAAAATCAAGAAGGTTCTTTATCGCACTGACCGTTGCAAGCGGCGAAAATCTTGCCGGTTTGCAGGCCGGGGATATGTATGTGTATTGGAGACGGTACGACAAGCGTCTGGCTTTGATCGAGCCGAATATTCGAATCAAGTCCACGGGAGATCAGGAATCCAAGAGTTCCGTCGAGCGGCTGTTTACGGATCGTGTGATTCTGGATGTTCCGATTGTGACCATGTCGGGTGGCTCTCCCGTGATTGATATGGATGCTTTGCTGGTCGGTCAGGCAAGTAAATTTTTTGGCGCCCGTGTTCGGATTTCCAAACCCAAATTGATAAAGATAAAAAAGGCAAAGGCGTTTCCGAAGAATGTAGAGCTGGCCTTCGAGGTCCCCACAGAGAACGGGCGGCTCCAGACTCTACATTATTCCATCAGCGAGATCCCCGGAACGACTGGTTATAAACCACGCAAGGCGGACGAACGAGTCGGTTACTTCACAACCGGCTACAGAGACTTTGGACAATTCAAAGATCCTGAGACCAAGGTTCGTTATATAAACCGCTGGCACATGGAAAAGGCGGATCCCTCACTGAAGGTTAGTCCTCCCAAGAATCCGATAGTTTTTTATATCGAACATACGACTCCGGTTCGTTACCGCCGCTGGGTCAGAGAAGGCCTTTTATTTTGGAACGATGCCTTCGAAAAAGTTGGCATCTCAAACGCCATAGAGGTTTATTATCAGGACAAGCGTTCTGGTGCTCATATGGAAAAAGACCCGGAGGACGTCAGATACAATTTCATTCGATGGCTCAATAATAACATACCACTCGCGATTGGACCCAGCCGGGTACATCCCGAGACGGGCCAGATTCTCGATGCGGACATTATTCTCACGGACGGTTGGATTCGTCATTTCTGGATTAATTATCATGAGATTATGCCGGAGATAGCAATGGAGGGCATTAATCCCGAAACTCTTGCATGGCTGCAGGGCCATCCGAACTGGGATCCCCGTATCCGGCTGGCTCCTCCGGCTCAACGGGAACACATTAAACAAGAGCTTGCCAAGTGTGGTCACCTGCCCTACGGAGGTCATCCGATTACACAGGTTGACTCAGTTCTGATTGGCGATGACGAATACGACGGTCTTATAGGCAGAACATCTCAGGTCAACGGTATGTGCACATTGACACGTGGTAAGGCTTATGACGTAGCCATGTTTAGAATGCATCTTGCTCTGATGGCGGATGAGGAAGATGAAGATGAAGGTGACGAGGAGGAGGATAAAGAGAAAGAAAAAGACAAAGAGAAGAAAGACGAGGAAAAGAAAGAAGAAGAAAAGGAACCTATGATAGATGGCATGCCGGAGTCTTTCATAGGTCCATTGTTGGCCGACCTGACCTGCCACGAAGTCGGGCACACGCTGGGATTGAGACATAATTTCAAGGCATCGAGCGTATATAGTATGGCCGAGATAAACAGCAAGGAACTGAAAAGCAAAAAGCCCCTTGCTTCTTCTGTGATGGATTATCTGCCGGTTAATATTAACTTTAAGGATGGTGAAATTCAGGGTGATTATGCAATGATTGGTGTAGGGCCCTATGATATATGGGCCATCGAGTACGGCTATACTCAGGACGAAAAAAGCCTCAAGGACATACTGTCTCGCGTGGCTGAGCCGGAATTGCAATACGCAACAGATGAGGACACATTCGGCCCTGATCCGCTTGCCCGTCGTTATGATTTCAGTAAGGATCCGCTTGACTATGCCAATAATCAGATGCGTATCGCCCGACATAACCGGCAGCGGATTATCGAAAAGCTCGTCAAGGATGGCGATAGTTGGGCCAAGACTCGCAAGGCTTATGAAATGACACTTAGTATGCAAATGCGGTCTGTCAGTATGATGGCCAACTGGCTGGGTGGGGCCTTTATTTACAGGGATAAAAAAGGTGACAAGGGCGGACGCTTGCCCATAGAAGTCGTGCCGGCCAAGAAGCAGCGCGATGCGTTAAGCTTTGTGATCGAAAATACGTTCAAAGACGAAGCCTTCGGTCTGACACAGGACCTTTTGCGTCGGATGACCGTGGATAAGTGGCTGGATGATATGTCTTTTATGTCATCTATTCTGAGTGACGCAACATGGCCGATTCATGACAGAATCATGGGTATTCAGGCATCCACATTGGCAATGATGATGTATCCCACGACCCTTCGCCGGATTTATGACAATGAGTTTTTGATTCCGGCCGATGAAGATGCGCTGACTCTGCCGGAATTGCTGGATACGATCAGCGAAGCGATATGGAGCGAGCTGGACCAACAGCCCGCTAAGAAATACACGGCGCGCAAGCCGATGATCTCCAGTCTGCGGCGAAATCTGCAACGTGAGCATTTGGAGCTTCTAATTGACTTGAGCAGGTCGGATTACATGGGTACGGCAGCATACAAACCCATCGCCAATTTGGTCACGGAAAAACTCCGCCGGATCAAAGAAAACAAAATCGATCCCGTTTTACAGGCGTCTGATGAGAACCTTGATCCGTACACCAGGGCACATTTGAAAGACGCCGGCATGCAAATTAAGAAGGCCCTGGATGCCCATTATGTTTATAAACAACTATGATTGATAAAGACTTCAAGCACGTTGCTTATGAATAGAACGGAAAGGAAATGAATATGAAATCAACGAAAGCAACAGTCTTTACTGTGTTGCTGGCGGCCATCCTGTTGTTGAACACAACTTTTGCTCAACAATTAAAAGTCCCTGAAGTATCCAGAGATAAGGTTATATGCTTTGCCTTATACACAGTTCAAAACAATATTATGAAGCTGACCGCCCAGTTGTATCCGCTGAAGCCGGGCGATGACAGGAATATCCGGCTCGAAATCAGGCGGCAGGGAAAATGGAAGCAAATCGCCCAAACGCATATTATCGAGAAAGGCTGGACGGCGCCTTTCCGGATTGAACGCTGGGATAGTACGAAAGATGTTGAATATCGTGTGTTGCACGGAAAGAACGCTTCCTATACCGGAACCATCCGCAAAGATCCGGCCGACAAAGATGTTATCGTAGTCGCTGCGTTCACGGGCAACTCGATCAATCGCAGTCACGGCGGCGACATTCCTAAAAGCGATATTGTTGAGAACATCAAGAAGTTGAATCCCGACCTGCTATTTTTCTCCGGGGACCAGGTATATGACCATTTCAAGCATTATGCCGCCTGGCTCAAGTTCGGCAGAGACTTCGGCGAGATCATTCGCAGTATTCCAACGGTTACAATACCCGATGACCACGATGTCGGCCAGTCAAACCTCTGGGGTCATGGCGGTCGCCTCTCACATTTCCGAACCGGCCATGATGGAGGCTACGCCGCTCCCCTTGAATATGTCAAGGAGGTCGAACGAGCACAGACCAGCCATCTGCCCGATCCGTTCGATCCGACTCCTATCGAGCGTGGAATCGGTGTCTATTACACTTCCCTGACAATCGGCGGGATCAGCTTTGCGATCATCGAAGACCGCAAGTTCAAAACGGGCCCCTCGGGCCTTCTCCCCGATAGAGGGTGGCGACCTGATCGGCCTGACCATATCTTGAAGCCCGGCTATGATCCGAAAGCCCTGGATGTCCCCGAGGCAAGGTTGCTCGGTGAACGCCAGCTCAAATTCCTCAGACACTGGGCCGCCGACTGGCGGGATTGCGATATGAAAGCCGTGCTCTCTCAAACCATCTTCTGTGGCGGCGCGCATATTCACGGCGGCAGGAACAACCGCTTGCTTGTCGATCTGGATTCCAACGGCTGGCCGCAGACCGGACGAAACAACGCCCTGATGGAAATGCGAAAAGCCTTTGCACTGATGATTGCCGGAGACCAGCACCTGGCAACTATCATTCACCACGGTGTCAACGATTGGAACGACGCCGGGTACTCTATGTGCGTACCGTCGATTGCCAATCTATACTTGCGATGGTGGGCGCCTCTGAAGCCGGGCAAAAATCGCGAGCCGGGAGCGCCCGAGTACACTGGTGAATTTCTCGATGGCCTCGGCAACAAGCTCACTATGCTGGCGGTTGCCAATCCGAGTCCGGAGCGTAACGGCGGACATAAGCTCACGACGCGGGCAGCCGGTTTCGGAGTAGTTAAATTCAATAAGAGAACAAGAGAAATCACGATGGAATGCTGGCCAAGAAACGTTGATATTACCGATTCGGATACCAAACAGTATCCCGGCTGGCCCAGGACGATAAAGCAAACCGATAACTATGCGCGTAAGGCTGTCGCGTATCTGCCGACTATCGAAGTGGACGGCATGACGAATCCCGTAATTCAGATAATCGACGAATCGAACGGTGAAATCGTCTATACCCTGCGTATCAACGGTACATCCTTCAAGCCCAAGGTTTTCAAGATAGAAGAATACACGGTCAAAATCGGCCGGCAAGGCACCGACCAAATGAAGACACTCACGGGAATCCGGCCCCTTG
>CBDVBU010000029.1:0-17279 GCA_965372295.1 uncultured Phycisphaerae bacterium | reverse complement strand
CCGGAACAATCAAAAGCAGGCTGTATTTTTGCATGAGAAACGAGATCTCACGCACACGCGAGTGCTCGTCTCGGGCATCCAGATCGCTGACGGCGGGCTTTATCGCGGTTGTAAAAGCTCGCAGCAATTGTGACAACAGGAGAATGCCGGCTATGGCCACGGCGAATTGGCTAACCTCTGCTGTACCGATGTAGACGGCAATAACTAAATCGGTAGCCTTCAAGATAAGCAAACCTCCCGTTCTGTACAAGCATGTATTGATTCCGTATGCCAGCATTTCTTTGAGAAGTTTGAAGTCAATACTCCTGATAGTGATGGAGACGTCCGGCAGAAGTTTTCTTGCATAGACGAACTGTGCGAATTTCACGATAACTTCACTGGCCCCATATACGAGCCCCATCGTCAGCAGGCCGTATCCCCGGCCTAATAGTATAATCACTAAAAAGGTCCGCAGCACGAGCATTAAAAGCTCCGTCAGGTTCAGGATGTCATATCTTTGGAGCCCGCATAACAGCGCGGACGATACCTGCAAAGGCATAGATAAGACAAACGAAGATCCCACGATCAACACAAGCATACCGGTGGTGCCGACCATATCGGGCGCGATTGCAAACCATGCCCCGATGTTGTCGTATAGCAGCAGAGTCATCAAACCGAGTACAACTGCCAGGGCTGCGAAGAAGAACAGAGAGGTACTGATTACGCGTTGGATCGCATCGTCATCACGCCTTGCCAGATTCACTGGGATGTATCTGTCGATAGAGCTGTTCATTCCCATGTCCAGCAGCCGCCGGTATTGAAAGATAGAGCCGATCAGCACCCATACACCGTATTTGCTCTCGCCAAGTTGTGACAAAAAGAAGCGTATCAGAAAAAAGGTGATAGCCGCACCAGTGACGAGAGTCATCACGTTGAAGATTGTGTTATGGATGAGTCGTTTCGAAGTTGTGATATACTGTTCACTCATTCTTGAGTTCTATCCGGTTTCATATAGAGGATGTCAGAGTTCAGGAGTAAAGGGGCGCCCGATCTACTCCAAAATGCTCCGAGTCTTGTTTTTCTAACCGAAGGTTGTTGATGTCGTGTTCATCAATAAGGCGCGTGAAGAGTGCCACTCTTCTGCCGGCGGATTCGAGGGAGCCGTTTTTGTAAAGCTCGATCTTCAAATGCAGCGATGAGCCGGAGCGACGGTCGCGAACAGGCACATAAACTTGGATAAGACCTTCCGGACCGGGATCAGGATCGTGTCCGTTAAAATGCCAGTTTAAGGCGCGGGAGGTGCCGTCACGGTTTACCAGGGGCAGATCGACTGTCCAGAATTCCATTTTGCCCGCTGCCGTTGAGACGGCCTGCCACCATTGATCGAACGTCGCGGCCCGGCGAAAATACAATGCCGCCTCCTCGAAACTTTTTCTCTCCTCATGCTCCCTGTGGATAATCATATATCTTTTCTGCATAGCCGCCTTGATTTGCTCCAGCCTTACTGAGCCTACAATGTGGAATATAAGAAGCAATAAAACCAGGATACAAAAGAAGACGATCAGGACGTAGATCTTAGGCGTGACTATCATGAACATTCCAAGCCCGGCGTTCAGAAGCGTCACGCCGTAGATTGCGATGACGGCTTGGGATTGGGTAAAACCCAGGTCAATCAGTCTGTGGTGGAAATGGCTGCGGTCAGCGGAAAATATGGATCGTCGCTCCAGAAAACGACGCAACATGGAAAAAAACGTATCGAAGATAGGGACACCCAAAGCCGCAACCGGCAGAGCAAGTCCCACAAGTACGGAAGATTTTGAAAAGCAGAGAACGCTGGACGAGGCAATCGTAAAGCCCAGGAACATGCTGCCGCAATCGCCCATGAAAATCTTTGCCGGATTGAAGTTGAAGTAAAGAAAACCGGTGACGCTGCCGAGCAATGCAAGCATGAGCACGACCACCGCCAAATTGCCCGTGGAAGCGGCAAATACGGCCACCGCTCCACAGGCGATGGCACAAATCCCGCCGGCAAGACCATCCAGCCCATCGCTCAGATTCACGGCATTGGTGATACCTACGATCCAGAAAAGCGTCAGCGGCCAGGAGAACCAGCCGAAGTTCAGTGTTATCGAATCGGTTATCACCACCGATTTGATACGGATACCGACGGCACAAACCAGTATGGCCGAAGCAATCTGCGCGGTAAACTTAATCCGTGCCCGCAGGCCATTTGTCTTGACGTCGTCAATTAGCCCGGCCATGAACATAAAACCGGCAGCCAAAAGCAGGAAGCGTAGTTGCCCAAGCATGGGTTGGTCCGTGGTGATGGCGAGGTTCGAGAACCATAGCACAGTAATGCTCAGAGCCATCATGGACAGAAAGATGGACGCGCCTCCAACGTGTGACACGGGGTGTGTATGCATGTGCCGTGCGCCCGGAACATCTACGATGTCGAGTCGGCGGGCGATCCGGATCACAACGGGCGTCATCATCATCGCAAGTACGAGAGAGCCAAGATATACAAATAAGTAGATGTTCATAGTCAGACCAACCTTCAAAGTCTTATTCCAACGGCTCCAGGATGTCCGCATCGATTTCTACAAGAGCGCCTTGAGTGAGAATAGTCACTTCAATGACCATGCGGGCCCTGGCACAATTCCTTTCGACAACTACGCCTTCGGTACTTCTCATCGGACCGGAGACGATCCTGCAACGGCTGCCTACGGGCAGGTTGGGATAAGCGTCAATAACCGCCTTACTTAAAAGGGCGGATTCGATGCTCACTAACTCTTCTACCAGTCGCTCCTGGTCCGCGACATCCACTGTATGGCACAAACGGTTTGTTCTCATGGCCATATACCTGTCTTGCTCTGTGCCGCAGAAAAACACATACGACTTAAACAGAGGTGACATGAGATGCCGATTGCGCCCCCCCGAGAAGATGGTCTTTTCATACATTGGCAAAAAGTAGCCTATGCCGTAACTGCACAGATCCCAAGCGAAGGCTTTCTCGAATCGCGGCCTGGTGTAGGCGATCCACCATGTTCCGCGAAGTTCGGTCAGGGATTCCACCTCCGGCGTTAAAATCGACGGATTTTCGGACAAACTCAGCATATACTCTCCTCGCGCGCACTCCGTTCTCGTCGGTGCACCCGGCGTGAATTTCTGTATCTTCACCCTCATCAATCAGGTATATAAATACCTTTGGTGACGGACTCTTTCTCTTCTTTTTCTTAACACAACTGCAACGCTTTGCAATTCTGAGTTGTCTGAGCTGACTAAACCATCATGTGCCGTCATAAACATCTGCTGTTTCTTTTCGGCTGGCTACAGTCTTCTTTCTTACGGGAAGCACTTTCTTTCTTTCTGCAATAGTTAGCGAACCTGAGTTGACCGAACTATCAGAACGCTCAGATATTGCAGCAATGACAGCAGATTTTGTGTGGCTTATGCTTGTCTTGTTTCTTCGCAAACCGGCGCCATTTCCGCTGTCATAGTACCCTTCACCGCCGTAATAACCAAAACGTCCATTCTTTGGAACATCGTTCACAACCACACCGAGAACCCGTGCGCCGACACGGATGAGGGCATCATGGGCTTGCCGGCTGGCTTTCCACGTGGATTTTTCAGCCCTTAGCACCAGGATAGTGATCTGGCAGATTGAAGCTAAGATTTGTGCATCGGTAACAGGCAAAACAGGAGGCGAATCAACAATGATTCGGTCATATTGTTTCGCCAGAAGCTTCATTGCTTTGTTAAAATTTGCACTATGGAGCATCTCCGAAGGATTTTGCACGTCCGGTCCGCACGTCAGGATGTCCAAACCGGAAACACAGGTTGTCTTGATGACTTCTTCGAGTTCATCAGCCCCGGCCAGCACACTGCTCAGTCCCTTATTATTATGGTTCACACCGAAGATTTTGTTCTGCATGGGCTTTCGAAAGTCCGCCTCAAGGACAAGTGTCTTTTGTCCGTCCTGAGCCATAGCAATGGCCAGGTTGCTGACCACTGTCGACTTACCGTCGGCCGCTTCGGGTGAGGTTACGAGGATGATCCTTGACTTCGCCTTAGTATCGCTGAATAACACAGCCGTTCGCATCATACGATATGTCTCAGCCCAAACAGACCTGGAATCCAGAAACGCCTTCTTGCCCTGAATAGCCGGCCCCTCTTTTCGTGACATAGAGGGAACCACGCCCAGGGCCGGCAACCCGAGAGCGGCAGAAATTTCTTCCATCGAACGGAACCGCTGGTCCATCCTGTCGCGAACAAGTGCCAGACCACCGGCGGAAACAAGGCCGAAAAGCAACGCGATCGCCATATATCTGGCCTTGGGAGGCTTAGACGGTTTGTCGGCCGGGCGAGCGATTTCGAGTACGCTGATGTTCAGACTGCCCGTGTCCTCGGTAATATTGATTTCCTTTATGCGTTCGTCAAGAATATCGCAGAGCTTCTTTGCCTGCTCGTATTCTGACCGTAGCATCGTATATGCTGCAAGTTGCTTGTTTAATTGAAGGGCCTTATGCCGTTGTGTTTCGAAATAACCGGCGATCTGCTCTTGTTTTTGCTTTGCTGCTTTATACTGTTGCTCCGCTATAGCAAGTTGTGTTTCGGCAAACTTCCTGTACAGGTATGCAAGCCTGTTTTCAATCTGGTTGACCTTTGTTTGAAGTGCCCCCATTGCTGACTGGTTTGGGGCCGACTGCCGGCGAAGGTCGCTAAGCTGCATCTGTAACTGTTCTAACTCAGTTCCGAGTTGCGACCATTCGTCGGCGGTGGAGATATATATACCCTTTGCCCTTTCGCTCTCTGCATACCGCTTGAGCCTGGCAGGATCGGCCATCATTGATTTGGCGTTTTCGTAAACAAATTTTGCTTCAACCATCTGAAGATCGGCCTGTGTCAACTCAGCCGACAGAGTATCAAGCCTGTCAAGGATAATGTTGCTGTTGCGGTCCTCAAAAGCCACGGCGATGTTCTCACTCTTTAAAGCCATCATCGCCTTGAGCTTCTGTGCCGGTTCTTTGTCCCGTTCCCGTTTTTCCTCCTGGAGTATTCTTAAGACCTCTCCGGTTGTGCTTCGCTTGCGGGTTGCATGGTATTTTCTATAGGAATCCACGATTGCGTTTACCAGCCGGGCAGCTTCAACCGAATCGGGCGAATCGGAGGAGATATCGATGATGTCATCTTTTTTACCAACCGAGACACTAAGCCCTTTTATCTTCAGGTAGTCAATGGGATTGTCGACCTTATGAAAAATCTTTAACTGTTTTATGTCGGTTCTTTCGAGGGCGGATGAAAGTATTGGTGTCGATTTCAGGAGTTCCGCCTGGGTATAGAGGTAATTCTTTGGCTGTGACTGTGTCATTACACCTTCAGCTTCAGTGAGGATCTTTGGCCCGCTTTGCTGGACGTAGATTCTGGATGTGCTGGTATAAATAGGCGTCGCAACGGTAATATAAGTCAAACCAATCCCCAAAGCCACGGCCATGGTCAGCAATACAATCCATCGGCTGCGCCATATTATTTGGATAAGATCTTCCGGCACTATTCCAACTTGTGATGTTCGAGCATTATTATGTTCCGTTGTTCCACTATTGTCGGCCTGACTTATCATAGTATTGCCCTCTGCTCCTCTCTATCAAACATGTTTTTTTTGATATTAACTCTAACTGTCACTATCGTTTAGTCTCCAGTACGTGCCGATATTGATCCTGAACGCTCTGTCAAGAAACAGTGCCGTACGAGTTCTGGGCGTATGTTCGACTGCGATTATGTCACCTGGTTTTATTAAGGTATTTGAAGCATCTGCCAGTTTCGATTTACCCTTTATCGGAAAAGTCGCACTAACACACGTGCCGTCCCGCTTTAAGCGGTAAATGGTCGCGTATCGAGGCTCGGCAATTAGATTCAGCCCGCCGGCGAATCCCATTGCCTGCATAAGTGTGTACCGAACATCAGGTAGATACGGAAAGTTGCCCGGCCTGTTGACTAATCCCATAACCGTAAAGAGTGGCTGCTGTAAGCGTTCAACTGTAACACTATCGCCGTCCTGTAGTGCGATATCAGCGAAAGGTATATTATGTCCCTTAACAGGTAAAACAAGTGATTTGGATTTTCGAGGTCTGCTTGTCTCTGTGATTCGTTGGATTCTCAAACTTCTGTTCGGGACAGATATTCGGGTAGTATCTTGACCAAAGGCCTCATCCGCTTTCGCGCTCAACCGCAAATAGTGCATTTGAGTTTCCCGGTTTGAGTTTGTCAGTGTACCGGCAGCAGTATTCTTGAGGTTGGATTTCGGGTAGCCGTATTTTACCGGTTCTGCCGGCGAGAAAAGTTCTCGCTTGGATTGGGCAGTCGAAACCAGCGGCTTTTCCCATGCTAACCTGTTGACCAAAAGTGGTCTTTGGTTATTGTTTGCAATGTCTGCCTGCTCATTCAGCAGTCTCTTATTACTTTGCCTTGTAGCCAGTGCACCAATCGCACTTGACGAATACGCCTGCCGAAAAAACGACGGAATCTCATTTTTGATAGTGACAACTTGATCTGCAGCAGGTTTCGCCGGTAGTATTTTGTTTAGATTGGCCGGATGTTTCAATGATTGTACAGCCGTTTTAAGTACAGCTTCATTATTGGGCATGGCCTGGTCGCTGTGAATTATCCGGATAAGAGCGGCGCCTTCGTCAATTATGCCGCCGGCTTCCATGAGAAGCGCAACAAGAGACATCTGGTCGCTGCGAAGAGAATAGATGCCAGGCGTCCGAACAGCACCGGCGATAGATACCTTTGCTGTGCTATAATCCAGTACGCGTGCAAACACTGAGGGACGTGTCACTACATGTTTGGGATAGTACGCTTCGATAATATCCGATTCGATCCGGGGCAGAGTCCTTCCTGCCGCTTCGATATCGCCAACTATCGGAAGAGTGATATTCCCGCTTTCGTTCACCCTTGATATGTATGGCATGACTGTATTATTACCGCCAAACTCCTTGGCCGTGATGAATCGAACTACGGCAGGCATGGTCAACTCCAGGGCGTCACCCGCCACGGCACGGTAAGGTCCCCCGCCGATTTTGGCCCTGACCATACGATCCGTATCAATGGAGGGAGGTACGGGACCGGCATTTTCGAACTCAATTAACTGTTGTGCAGAAGGCGGATGGACATTATCGCCGCATCCGGCTAAACATACCGAGAGTAATATCGACAGAATCAGAATGAAAAGTGTCCGAATCTTCGATGAGCGTTCAACAAATGATTTGTATCTTGGCAGATTCACTTTAATACCTCCTCAGGATTATGTGCATAGTACCGCTATTCTTACAGATCGCTACACTTGCAACTTGTTAAACAATCAAGGCTCCCTCCCCATGAATAGAACGACAATCATATCAAGCCTATTGTTTTCCTGTGCTTGAATCGAGATATCCACACCGTCTTTTATTGGAAATTATTGCTATAATTATACAAACACCACTCCAAATCCAGTTCCACATATACACGTCCGTTCGTACAAGATGGAACTTAACCACACTTATATATAACAGTTTACACAACTAACACGACCTTCGAAACCCCAGGCGCCTAACCTGTTTTAGTCTTGCCGTGATTTGTCAATTTTTCGTCAGAGGTCACAAAAATCCTGCCAATAGTCGAGCCGCAATCGGTTCAACTTTTTCGCCAAAGGGAAATTTTGCGGTGGTGTTTGTGATATATTCCACAATCACCAGTCCGCAGACAATCCAAGTAGCTATTGACATGCGCTCCGTCGTCCTTTCTCCTTAGGCTGCTACCTGCAAGCCATTATTGCCCCCCTTCTCTTCAACATCCTTGTTAAGCTAAACTCGTATGCTGATAATACAACTTATCATTACCACAATCATAAAAATATATTTCATCCAGATGACCATTGCTGTTATCGCCCTATAATATCTCCTTTTAGGAGTTCGTAACAGCACAAATAATAACTTCACTGATTATGACAACTGAAAGGACAAGAATCAATAGCTTGACAACCTGCTTTTCCGTTTTTTACTGTTTTGCCCATTTTCGCATCAAAAACGGCAACTCTTTAAAAAAAACAGATGAGCGTTTCTCACAGAAACAATGTGAAATACCAGAACAATCATATCTTAGAGCCGCGACCGTAGAGGAGTGGTCCCTATTTTATTCAGATGCAAAATTCCGCCCCTGTGCAGCCAATATTCTTCTTGCCTGGTGACAGTCTTTTGCGATTTGTTTTGAGAGGTCTTCGGGATTTTTAAATTTGTGTTGGTTGCGGATGTGCTGAACGAAATCCATGGCCATATACTGACCAACCAAATCGTCAACATGTTCAATGAGCAAATGTGCTTCTATCAGCAGTGGAAAATCGTCGCCGTATGTCCTTGCCTGACCGATACTATAAACAGCAGGAATTTTTTCTTTAGAAGTAAGGGCGCTATCCATGACTTCACCGATTTTAACAAAACCGGCATAGACCCCCTCGGCGGGAATGACCTGCTTGGGCTTTTTCATATTCAAGGTAGGGAAGCCCAGCTTTATTCCAAATCCGCGGCCGGATATGATCCTTTCGGCGATTCGATAAGGCCGGCCTAAAGCAATAGCGGCATCGGCAACGTGACCGCCTTCCAGCATATAGCGAATCATCGTACTCGAAACCCTGACGGTTTGGCCTGTCGAAAGCTTGACCTTCTTCGGAGCGACTACGGATATTTCAAAGTTTTTTTCTGCAGCCAGGTTTTTAAGTGTATCAATGGTGCCGGCCCGCCCGCTACCGAAATTGAAATCATTGCCCTCTACAACAACGCCCGGCTTAATATTCTCGACGAGGAACCGGCCGGCAAAATCTTCGGGCGAAAGATTCAACAGCGTGCGGTTTGTCCTTAACACAATCATTTTATCTACACCGTACTTGGCCAGCAGATACTTTTTGATGTCAAGGGGGCTCAGTACTCCGGGCGTCATTTCCGGGTGAAGGACAGCGACCGGATGAGGCTCAAAAGTCATTGCTATCAATTCCGTGTCATTTTTTTCGGCGGCTTGTCCGGCGACGGCCAAAATCTCCTGATGACCGGCGTGGACACCATCGAAATTCCCAATGGACAGCACACAACCCTTCGGGATGTGTTGAAACTGTGATATTGTCTGGATGATTTTCATTTAGTTCCGCTCGCTCTTTCGTAAGTCACTGTTTGTCTGTTCTGCCGCCCGAATCAAAGCACCGTAAATAGCATCGCGATGTGCAATATCTTTCATAGATTCCGGATGCCACTGCACGAATAAGCCGAAGCCGCCGTCGACTCGCTCCAGCGCCTCGATGACACCATCATCGGCGTGAGCGATAACCTTCAGATTCTGTCCGAGCTTATCGACCGCCTGATGGTGACTTGAATAAACCATTGCCTCTTTACTGTCAAGAAATTTTGCCAAAGAGCTGTCCGGCTCGATCCGCACATGATGGTACTTTCGGCGATGTGCCACCTCTGTTCCCACTTGCGAAGGAATGTCCTGGATAAGCGAACCGCCTGAGACAACGTTGGTGAACTGCATACCCAGACAAACTCCGAGTATGGGCTTGCCGCTCGATAACCACGCCGGGATAAGCTGCCTTTCGAAATCATAGCGCTGTTTGGGCATTATTTCGACGGTTTCGTGCGGCTGCTGGCCGTAAGCATCAGGTGGAATATCATCGCCGCCGACGAGAATCAAACCGTCCAGTTCCTCGACATATCGCAGCAAAATTTCTTCATTAGTAATGGTCGGCAGTATTACCGGCACGCCGCCGTTCTCGGCTACGGCTTTCACATAAGCGAAACCGGTCATTGTTGAAACCGAGCCGTTGTCTTCGTCTACATGATAAACACTCGTAATGCCGATAAGCGGCCGAGATGACCTGTTATCGCCCTGGCAGCCACAACATACCGAAATTAGCACTAAAGACAGCAAAATAAGAATTGTTTTCACTATTCGCCGTTGTTTGAATGCAAAGTTAATCTGCATGAAAATGCCTCCAATTTTCTGATACTTTTAATAGGCTCAGTTTAATCATATAAAGCAGAATCTGCAATGCTTTTTGGCCTGTAATAATAGCAACCAATCATTTGTCTTTATTGTTAGGATGGATTTGCAGTTCTAAGATAATAAAAAAACTCAAACTGACCGATCCCATGTGTCATTCCCGCACAAGCGGGAATCCAGGCTACTGTTGCGGTTTTGGATTCCTGTTATCACAGGAATGACAGGCTGTTTTATGTTCTTATCAAAGAAGCACTTACATAGCAGCTTAGCTTAAGAACGGACCGTTTGAGAAAAAATGAAAAAATATTTGCAACTTAGTTGCAAATTTGGTAGATTGATTTAATAAACGTCAGCAAAATTTGAATCATTATGTGGATGCTGCATTTGGAGCGGAAAACGAAGATGAGGCAAAAACTCATAAGAATCTTGACAGAATTGAAAAATCACGCCCCGTTTACGCTTTTTGGAACCGCCACCGGACTCGTTTGCATGCTCTTGTTCAGGAACGTCGGTTCGGATATTAATCACCGGCTCTTCCAGGTGTTCCATCCGGGCCACGTGCTCCTCTCGGCCATTGTAACCGCCTCGCTATACAAGCTTTATGAAAGCAAGGCAAGTTTTCTGAAGATCCTTCTCGTGGGCTATATTGGCTCCATTGGGGTCGCTACGTTGAGCGATTGTGTCCTTCCCTTTTTCGGCGAGAGCTTTTTAGGAGTGGCTATTCCCGTGCATGCGGACCTGCACGAGCATGATGAGGTGTCTATTCACGATCATGAGGTGGAGCAGGATACGCACAGCCATGACGAGCATGTCCACGACGAGAATGGCTCGGAGTCCGAATTGAGCCGGAAAACGCCCGGTATCCGGGCGCGACTTCATTTGGGCTTTATCGAAGATTGGTATCTGGTTAATCCTGCCGCATTGTTCGGGATTCTCATCGCGTATTTCTGGCCGCGAACCAGATTCCCTCATGCCGGCCACGTTCTTATTAGTATATGGGCATCATCGTTCCACGTTCTGATGAATACGCATAGGGAACTAACAGCCGTCATGCTTGTCGGCATCTTTGTGGTTCTATTCATTGCCGTCTGGCTGCCCTGCTGTATTAGCGATATTGTTTTTCCGCTGTTATTCGTTAGCTCGGAGCGCGATTTGTCAGATGCCCATCACCACTAACAAACAGAGTTGCGACCACAAAAAATCACAGAGCCACATCCATAAGGAAGCGGCTGGTTTTGCCGGAGTGAAAATGGCAAATCTGAATTTAGATGCGCAAGCACGCAAAATGTTAAAAGCGGCGAAGCTTTACTGCACCGCCGGCAGAGTGGCGATACTTAAAGTGCTCATGGAGGCGGGCAAACCTCTCAGCCAGGACCAGATTGCCCGGCAATCGGGAAAAAAACACTTCGACAAGGTCACAATCTACCGAACACTCGAAAGTCTACTGGGCGTAGGGCTGGTGCATAAGGCCTTTATGGACAAGCGAGCATGGCATTTTGAATTAGCCCACAATTGTACCGAGAGCCAGTGCCATCCCCATTTTACCTGCACGAAATGCGGCATCACGCACTGCCTGACGGAAATATCGCTGCCAATGGCGAAAAGTCCTCACAAAGGTTTCGTCATCCACCGCCAGAAGGTCCGACTCGAAGGCCTTTGTCCGGGATGCGCTTGAAACGGCGCTGGAATATTTTTGGAGTATTACAATTTGGGTAGCCTGGATCGAAAAGCCGTTCTTATCTGCATAACCGTTTGCTTTGTGGCTATGGTTACAGGAGTATCGCTGCAACTGCACTTACTTAGCCATGAACATCCCGAAGAGCATGATTCAGAACACTGCTCAGTGTGTCAGCAATTACTCATCGCGCCCGGCAAATTCATCATGGAGCCGGTGTCAAATCTTCCCGATACCGGTTTTCACGCGTACAATGTTGAGTTTCAATCCCAATCCTATGTAATTACATTTCACTTCGAACCTTTTGGTCCTCGCCCCCCTCCTGCGGCTCTTTAGATGCCAACGTGAATATTTTACCAACACTATTAAGCGTGACGGGTGCACAAGACTTGTCGTATCCCACGCTTGAGTGATGATTTCTCAGCAAACAAGCATTGTAAGGAGCACAAGATGCCGAAAAGACTTGCCGGAGTGTTGGTGCCGCTTGCTCTAATGGTTTTTCAGGGTACCGTTGTTGCACAAGATAAAGCAAGCGATGCAAACACTATTGAAGAACCAAACCAGCATATCCTGGAACTGCAGCAGCGTGTCACCGAAATGCAAAAAAGGTATGATGCTGAAATACGTGTTCTAAAAGAACGGATCGACCGAAAGGCCACCGAATCCGAAGGGCAGGAAACAAAGCCGGAGATTCAATCGTTGCGCGACTTGGCGAAGGCCGAAGCTGCAAAGGAGACCGCCGCCGAAAAGGAACCCGAAGAACAAACCTTTACATCGGGGGCTCTTGGCCTGCAAGCTCTGAATCCCGAAATAAGCGTCACAGGGGATTTCCTTTTCTCATACAGCCCGGATGCCACGAGCGATCCGAGCAGCGATTTTAACTTTCGCAATCTTGGCGTTCACCTTGAATCCTGGCTTGATCCGTATTCGCGATTTAAGAGTGCGGTTTCATTTCATGAAGAGGAAGCCAGGCTCGGCGAAGCGTATATTACATTATACAATGTAAGTGAGGATTTAAATCTGACCCTCGGCAAATTCCGTCAGCAATTCGGCGTGGTCAATAGATGGCACAAGCACGGTCTGGAGCAGGTTGACTTTCCTCTTGCTCTACGTAAAATTTTTGGCGAAGGCGGATTGAATCAAACCGGCTTATCCCTGGACTGGATGATGCCTCCTGCCGGTGATTCATCACAGCAGCTTACTTTCCAGGTCACGGATGGCTCAAATGACCGTTTGTTCGATGAAAATGCCCGGAACAGGCCCAGCCTCCTGGCCTACTACAAGAACTACCAAGACCTGTCAAAAGATACCTATCTGGCATGGGGATGTAGCGGCTTGCTGGGATGGAATGATGAGTGGGACGTCCCGGGCGGCACCGAGCAAAGCAGCAAAGTGACGACTGTCCTGGGCGCAGATCTATCCGTCCTGTGGGAACCGACGGAAAAAATGCGATATCGAAACGTGGAGTGGCGAAGTGAGGTGTATTTGTTGAACAAAAGGCTTCTTGCGCCAGACGGTACCGGCGCCGATAACATCAATGCCTGGGGATTGTACAGCTATCTTCAATCCAAAGTCTCGCGTACGGTGGATATTGGAATCAGAGGGGACTTTTACGTACCCGATACCAAAGGCTATGCCGATTTCTCCGGCTCGTTATCGCCTTTGGCGGTGACGTCCGACAGTCCGTACATCCGGCAAGTCGGACCATATATCACCTGGTGGCAAAGCCCGTTTGTCAAATTTCGGTTGGAGTATGATTACAGTGACAGCAAAGGAATAGATAACCCGGAACATGTAGTCTGGTTGCAGTGTGTATTCGCTGCAGGACCCCACAAGCATGAACGTTATTAACAGAAGGGGCATAGGTACCATGAAAAAAATATTATACATGCTAACAGCGGCTTTGATACTTCCGTCGGCTGCTCTTTACGCTAAACCGCGAACATCACCGGCTCACGAAGCCCATTTGCAGGTGGTTACGTCGTTGCCCGATTATGCCGTTCTCGCTAAGTGGTTGGGAGCGGATCGGGTTAACGTTAAAGCCATCGTCCGGGGCGATCAAGACGCACACTTCATTCGTCCCAAGCCGTCGTTTGCCACGGCATTACGAAACGCCGATGTCCTCGTAACTACAGGTCTGGATTTGGAACTGTGGATTCAGACGGTCATAGATAACTCCGGCAACCGCAAAATACGAAGCGGCCAGTCAGGCTACGTATCGGCCGCCGCGGGGATAAAACTTCGCGAGAAGCCGAAAGTCCTGTCAAGGGTTGAGGGCGGCGTTCATATCCATGGAAATCCGCACATTACCTGCAGTCCCTTGAACATAAAAATCGCTGCCCGGAACATAGCAACGGGCTTAATTAAGAACGATCCGCCGGGCAGGCAAATGTACCTTGAAAACTTAAAAAAACTACATCTAAAAATCGACGAACGCTTGTTTGGCTCTGAGTTGGTGGAAATATTGGGTGGTGATACCCTGTGCGACCTCGCTGAACGAGACAGGCTGATCCCATTTCTCAAAGAGCAGACGTATGAAGGCAGGCAGCTCATAGAGTTTCTTGGCGGTTGGATGAAAGAGATGCTTCCGCTCAGAGGCACTTCCATCGTGACTTATCATAAGAATTGGGTATATTTTGTTAAACTTTTCGGGTTAGAGGAAGCGGGAACCGTGGAGCCCAGGCCGGGAATACCACCCACGCCCAAACATGTGACGAATTTAATTAATCTCATGCGGGAAAGGGACATAAGGATCATTCTTGCTGCAAATTATTTTGATGAGCAACAAATTAAGACGGTGGCGTCCCGAACCAATGCCGAAGCGGTTATTGTCCCGCTGTATGTGGGCGGAGCGGAAGGCATTGATAATTATTTTGAACTGGTCGATTGTTGGGTGGATGAACTCTTAAAGGCGGCGAAAAAGAAAGGCCGAATATAAAAATCATGATTCAAAAGCAGAGGTAACAAGTGTGGAAACAGTACGATTCTTTTCAGTTCAAATAGTGCTGATTGCTGTTGTGTTGGTTTTGCATACCTATATAGGCTTGCACATCATCAGGCGAACCTTAATATTTTCAGACCTTGTGCTCGACCAGTTGGCGGCGTTTGGTGCCCTTGCGGCGATAGGCTTGGGGATAGAATACGGCACAATACAGTCGTATGCGGCCTCGATGGCGGCCGTACTTTTTGGCGCGATGCTGTTAACCTTGATAAAACCAAAACGTCAGGCGATACCTCGTGAGGCGATTATAGGTATCATGTATGCGCTGACCCTGGTGGCTTGCCTTTTGTTGGCGGATAAACTTCGCGGCGGGGAAGCCTATGTCGCCAAAACCCTTTCGGGATCCATGCTGTGGGTGACCTGGCCTCTGGTATGTATAACGGCCATAACGTATATCTTGCTGCTGCTCTTTCACTATAAGTTTAGGCATAAGTTTATTGGGCTCGCTGAGAATCCACAGAGCATGAGTAACGAAAGGTTCTGGGATTTTCTGCTTTTTACAACTCAGGGTATTATCACCGTGCTAATCGTACCTATTGCAGGGGTTCTGCTCGCCTATGCATTTCTGATGATTCCCGCGGCTATCGCGGCCATGTTCACCAGGAAATGGGCCGGGGCTGTCATTATCGGCTGGAGCGCGGGTTTTGCCGCCTGTTTGATAGGTCTTTGCTCATCGTATTTCTTTAATCTGCCGTACGGCCCAACTTTGGTTTTGTTTTTGGGCCTGTTTTTTGTGTGTGCGGCCATTCTTCGTGTCGTACTTGGTCGAAAAGCCTTCGTTTGGTAAGAAAGGAACTTGACAATGCTGCAATTAGTTCAAATTGTCGGCTTACCTTTTCTAATATGTCTCATGATGAGTTTTGTTTTGGGGTATCTGGGTATACATGTGCTCAAAAGAGAGGTCATATTTGTAGATATTGCACTGGCTCAGGTAGCCGCGGTAGGTGCTATCGTGTCCCATCTTGTCTTCGATGTCCATGGGAACTCGGTACTCACGTATGTATGTTCGCTGGCAGCCGTTTTCGGTATGGCGGCTTTTTATGTTGTAGCTCGAACCAGTATCGTTCAGATCTCTCTTGAGGCGATTATCGGTATTTCCTATGCGATCGCGGCGGCGGCGGCTCTATTCCTGGTCGGGATGAAACCGGGTGGTCATATACACATTCAGCACATATTGTCAGGAAGTCTTTTGTGGACAGATGGGCGAGACGTTGTCTTTGGGGTGCTTACTTTTTCCGCAGTCGGCTTTTGTTTATATCTTGTTCGCAAGCCCCTGATGAGCCTCTCCATGAGTTACCGGCACACCCCCCCTAAAGGAGCCGCGGCAATATTCTGGGATTTCGTCTTTTATTTCCTGCTTGGTGTCGTTATTACGCTGTCCGTTCAAATGGGCGGCGTGGTACTTGTATTTGCGTACCTAATTATACCGGCGACAATATCCGCTGTTTTCGCTTCGCAACTTCGTATTCAGTTGATTATTATTTGGATAGCAGCCATAGCGGCTTCGATATCCGGCCTTTTATTCGCGTATTATCTCGATTTTTCAATCGGACCGGCTATTGCTCTGATGCTGGGAATCGAATTGATTATTGCCGCTATCATTGGCAAATTAATAAGAGCTTAATGTAAAACAACCGGAAATACCGATAGTAACTTCGAAATGCGTAACCGAACAAAACTATTAGTGCTCGCTGCCTCGGCAGCTATCGTGATCGTAGGCTGCCAAAAAACTGCTGATGGCCCCGTAATTGAGGATAAAGTGCCTCCTACCCGGCAGAACATCAGCATTAACGGGCTTGCTATGGCTCTGGGATTGCGAGTTAGCGAGTCGAAGCCGACGCATGTGACTTTGAAGAACTCGGCGAATACGGTGATGATTTTTACGCTTAGCGGAGGAAAGCTTTACGTCAATACAAGGCCAATCGGCGATGTAGGCCGAGTAGATAGGGCAGGAGGGCAAATCTACGTATCGAAGTCACTCATCCAGCGGATACGCTCAGCGATGCGATCCGCCGCTTCTGCGCCGGGCACCCGTTCCCGCAGATCGTCCGGGACTGTTGTAATCGACGCCGGACATGGCGGCAAAGACCCCGGCGCGACCAGCGTTCTTGGTTTTTATGAAAAAGGTATCAATCTGTCTGTTGCCCACAAGGTCGCCCGGCTGCTCGAACAAAGGGGGCTGAGAGTCAAAATGACACGGACTTCTGACTACTTCGTCGAGCTTAAAGATCGCGCGGCAATCGCCAACAGGCTCCGAGCGGATTTATTTGTGAGCATCCATTCGGACTCATTCCCGAAAAGCTCCAGGCGGGGTTATACCGTTTACATAGCGAAATCGGCATCATCATCCTCACGCCGTGCGGCGAATGCCATTGTCCGTTCGATGTCCGGCACAGGTCTGAACAGCTTTGGAGTTCAAACAGCCGGTTACCACGTTCTAACCGGTACTCGCGGCCCCGCCGTGCTTGTCGAGTTAGGCTACCTCTCGAACCGCCGCGAAGCCGCCCTGCTCAGAAGCAGTTCCTTCCAGAACCGCCTCGCCCAGGCAGTCGCCGACGGAATAAGCGATTATTTCAACTAATCTCTATTTGTCTGCTATCT
>CBDVBU010000028.1:0-17495 GCA_965372295.1 uncultured Phycisphaerae bacterium | reverse complement strand
GCGCACGTATAGCAGGCAATCCGAAACCGACAAGCAGCGCTATGGTTGCGATAACTACCACCATCTCAGGCAATGTAAGACCGGATTGTTTTGACCTCGTTCTCATTTTTATCTGTTCGATATATCATCGGCATTGTCGAAGATTCTGTCCGGCCCGGCGGATACAAGCTCCGGGAAATTATCGCCGGGGACATACCTATAATCCAACGGTGTTCCCCACGGGTCGTATATCTCAGGTACCGGTGGTATCTTCCCTGTGTCAACATCGTGCTTTATTAACGAATCGCTGACTTTTTCCAATATCTTCCGAGAACTCGGTATTGAGTAAAGCTCACCATACAGATATTCCGAATGTCCGGAAACATTTACAAAATCCTTCAAGAGTTGAACAGGGAAAACACCTTCAAATTCTTTATACTCCTCCAATGCACCTTCCAGCAGAACGAAGGTGCTCTCGACGCCCTTCTCTTTGGCCTGAGTATCAATACGGCCGGCGATGCCGATAACCATTGTCGCCAGCAATGCAATTACACCGACTACAATCAGCATCTCGACAAGGCTTAAGCCATGCTTGTATCTGCGAGTATTCATAATTTTAGCTCGCTTAATTAAAAGCCTACATGTCACCCTGAGCGTAGCGAAGGGTCTATTGCAGGCATTTAGTTTCCAAAATTGCGAATGTCGTCGGGTGTCCCGTAAAGACCATCGGCCCCCGCTGAAATTAATATGTAAGAATCGGGCCTGAAAGGCCAGGGCCTCGCTGTTATCTTCGGATCCTGGATTTTTCCGACTATTCCGTCTGTGGGATCTACAGTTCCATAGAAAAACTCATCCCGATTGCTGAAAGGAAGAGGATAAGGACCCGCTCCAAATGGATGTCCTTTGCCGTCTGCCGCTTCCTTTAGTCCAACAATGGCATCATTGTCGTTAACATTATAAATTTCATTTATTATTTTGCCGGAACTGTTCGCCCTGTAATAAAGAATCGGAGCTCCTGCCTTTGAAATTGTTCCGCCTGGTAGTGTTACTGTTGCAGCGTTAAACACATCGCAGAGGACATTAGTATTGGCTTCTAAGGAGCCGGTGCCGGTTTTCCAAAATATACTGCCTAATGTGAACACATTTGTGGTTGCGTGCTCCAGATACGGTCCTTTTCTCTGGCCAAAAAGGATAGCGTCAGAAGTATCGTACACGAAAACTCCGGCTGTGTTAGTTCCATTAGACGTAAAATCTGAATTCGGATGAAATCCCAGCAAATCCCAGCCAAGAAGCGCTTCGGCGAGTTTTTGAGCACCGCAGTAATCACCAGTAAACACCTCCGGTGTCCAGTTCGACGGTGGATAATCGCCTTCATCGTTCTTGAAAGCGGCCAGAGCCAGCTCAATTGTAGAAAACTGGGCTTTCTGCTTTGTCTCTTTTGCCATTTTTCTCACTGCACTCAGAGACGGGAGAAGCAGCCCGACCAATAGCGATATGATTCCCAGAACGATCAACAACTCGATAATCGTTAGACCTGTTTTTTTACGTTCCACAGCTACTCCTTTTAAAATCCGTTACCATTAACGGCACTAACATCCTGCTGCTCCTGAAAGCTCATTAGGAGCCAGTTGTCGGCAAGAATTGCCAGGTCAAAGAAATTGATAGTGCCAAAGCCGTCTAAATCATCATCCCGAAACAGATTATGTTTGTCATCAGAGTCCACCTCAAGCAGCCACATATCCGTTACCTGTTGCAGGTCGTTTGCATCGACAAAGCAATCGCGGTTAAAATCCCCGGCCAAAAGACCGCCGCCGCCACAAAATATCACGCAATCGATAGAATCCCACCAAACACGGTAGAACTCGAAAAATCCGTCTTCCGTGTCTATATTGATTTTCAGACCAAACGTCAATTTGTGCGGATTTTCGTCCCTGTATTTTTCCTCAACGGCATAACTTTGACCGATATACTCTCCCCTTATATCCGAGCTTGCGCTGTTCGGCTCCCAAACCACCTCGTCATCGATCATCACAAACACAATGGCGTTATTCGGGTCCCATCCCAAGCCCGTATAGGTATTCAGTTTTAAGTCAAACGTAATCTCATTTACATCGTCCAGAAAAACGTCCTGAGAAATTGTTGCCGCATCTCCGGCGACAAAAGCCGTAAACCACTGCGAAGATAAAGACAAGCTGAAGTTGCCATCTGTTGACCACGATGCCTCTGTTTTTCCCGTGAACTTACCCGAAGGTACATTGACATCCCAGCCGTTCGGTTCCTGCGCTACGATATCATCTATCGTACCGTCATCTTCAAAACTGCCATTTAAAATCTCACAAACACCGGCCTGTGCCCAACCGGCAGCGAACAGTATCACAATCATCGCCTCAATAGCCATCAAGTTTCTCATCATAATTTTCTCCTTCCCCACAAGCAGCACGTACTTTCGGTCCAAAAGAACTTCCGGCAGTACAGTTCCGGGCGCACATATCTATTGCCGATCAAGCAGCTTGCTACTATGGTTATTCTCGAAATCTCCAATCAAAATTAGTGATATCGTCAGGCGTGCCATACTCGCCGTCGTTGCCGGCTGAAATCAAAATAAACGTATCTGCACGATAAGGTCTAACCGCCGCCGTGTGCGACGCTAACACCTTATCGTTTGTTGTGTTCATGTAGAACCTGTAGCCTGGTTGTTGGCCGGTCTCTATTGCAAGCCTGTGTGGACCACCATCAGGCGGTGGGTCGAATGGCTTACCAAGCATAACTAATGATTGATTGTCTCTGTAATCGTAAATATTCTGAGGATTATCCGGATTAGTTAAATCATGTTGAATGTTGGCTGTATTTGCCTTATAAAAAAGGATGGGCATACCAACCTTCTTGCCTGATTGAAGATGCGTAACACGCTTAAATACATCGCATAAAACAAAGTTCTCGCCTGCATAAGGACCTACTTCTTTATACACATCCATTAACTGGTAAGCATTAGCGTTATCAAGTGGCAGATACGGGCCTTTCCTGGCGCTCAAACTATCTGGATATGCCGGGTCTGCTTGCTGTGGATATAGATTGTTGTTTAAGCTGCCCATACCATTACTTCTGAATATCGAATCCGGATGAAATCCCATCAAATCCCGACCCATCACCGCCTCACAAAGTTTCATCGCGCCACAGTATGGCGTCCCATCCGGGTCCAGAGCATCAGAGTCCGGATAGCCGTCCAACTCACTGTTGAAGAGTTCTATCGCCGTGTCGATGCTCTTGAGTTGTGCCCTTTGCTTTACCTCATAGGCATATCGCTTGACCTGATTCAGCGCCGGCACGAGAAGACCGATGAGAATGACAATAATGCTCATCACAGTCAGCAACTCAACAATGGTAAATGCCGCTTCTCTATTGGATTGTTTGACGTTTGACTTCATTTTTTTTCTCCTTACTTTCTACTTTTCAATTAAACGTTCAATTTATTTATTTGGTTTCTACGTGGCGCTCAGGTTCGTAATAATTCCTATCATGGGCAGGAATATTGCCAGGACGATAACCATGACTACAGCGCCAAGTACAACGATCATAATCGGTTCGAGCATCGACATCAGCGAGGCAACCAGCACGTCAACCTGCTCATCGTAATTGTCGGCCACTTTCAAAAGCATCTTGTCCAGGTCACCAGTTTCCTCACCCACGGCGACCATGTTGGAGACAATCAAGTCAACGGTTTTTGACTGCCGCAGCGGCCCGGCAAAAGTGTCGCCCTGCCGGATGGAGTTGTGAACCTTGCCGAGCATGTTGGCAAAAACCTCGTTACCCGCCGTCTCGCGAGTAACGTTGAGGGCATCAAGAATCGGCACACCGGCGCCAATCAATGTCCCGAGCGTTCTTGTCCAGCGTGTAACTGAGACCCTGCTTGTAAGCTGACCCATTACCGGCAGTTTCAATGTGACGCTGTCCAGAACATATCTGCCCCCGCGAAATCTTCTTGCAAACCTAAGTATAAACATTACTGCAAACGGCACCGCTAACATAACGGCCCAGCCCCCGATCGGGACGCCTCTTATTCGCAGATCAAATCCGGGTAATACAGGACCCATCGCGATCCATTTGCTTATCCCCAGCACGACCGTGGTTATTGGTGGTAATTCCCCACCATCCGTCATTTCAGCAATGGCGGTCTTGAATGACGGCACCACGAAAAGCATCAGGCCAAGGAGGATAAGAAACGCCGCCGTCAGAACGACAGCCGGATAAACCATCGCGCTCTTAACACGGGATTTGAGTTTCTGGGCCTTTTCCATGAAGTCGGCCACACGCGACAGGATCAGGTCAAGCACACCGCCGGTCTCGCCGGCCGCCACCATACTGACCAGCAGCCGGTCAAATGCCCTTGGGTGCCTGCCCAGTGCCTCCGAAAGAGTCGAGCCGCCTTCGATGTCATCGGCAACGTAGCCAATTACTCTCTTGAATGTTCCTGACTTTTGCTGCTCTTCAAGAATCCTTAGTGACCGCAGAATCGGCAGGCCCGCGTCCTGGAGCGTCGAAAGCTGTCTGGCGAACTGAGTAACGTTTTTGACTTTGACCTTACCGCCGGCGCCGCGCCTTTTAGCGGGTTTTAGACCGGCTCTTGCTCCCGGTTTTTTCGCCGCTCCGCTCGCACGAACCTTCGTGGGAAAATACCCCATGTTTCGTATTTTGCTTATCGCTTCTTTCTGGCTGAGGGCTTCAATTTCGTCTTTTACTTCCACGCCCTGTGCGTCCAGCGCCGAATATTGAAAAACAGGCATCTTAAATAACTCCTTATGTATTGGTGATTGGCTTTTAAGTTCCAATTAATAATGAATCAATTCTCCCTTACACATCCTCCGTCATTGTCTCTTTTGCAATCTCGTCTATCGTAGTGATACCGTCGTAGATTATAGTCAGGCCGTTATCACGCAGCAGCCTCATGCCGGCTTTTTGGCCGGCCGCACGCAAAACATTTGTCGAGGCCTGATTCATAATCAAGTCTCGTATTTCATCATTGAAGACCATAATCTCAAAAATACCTATTCGCCCCCTGTAACCGGTACCATTGCACTTACTGCAGCCCCGGCCGTAATGGAACTTCTTGCCCTTGACGTCATCCGGTAACAGTTGCAGCTCATTTAATTGCGATTCACTTGGCTCGAATTGTGTTTTGCAGTTTTCACATATCTTCCTGACCAGCCGCTGGGCAATAATTCCTTCGACCGTCGCGGTAATAAGAAACGGCTCGATCCCCATATCCAGAAGACGCGCAACAGAACTTGGAGCATCAGTAGTATGCAACGTCGTAAACACGACGTGACCTGTCAGCGAGGCCTGTGCGGCAATCTGCGCCGTCTCGAGGTCACGAACCTCACCAACAAGAATGATATCGGGGTCCTGACGCAGAATTGAGCGAAGGCACCGTGCAAAGGTCAGTCCAATATCCGGCTTCATCTGGACCTGAATAAGGCCGTCAACGTCATATTCTACGGGGTCTTCGGTCGTGATTATTTTCGTTTCAACAGTATTAAGCTCGTTCAATGCCGAATATAGGGTGGTGGTCTTGCCACATCCGGTCGGGCCGGTAACAATTATGATACCATTAGGTTTGTGAATAAGCATACGGACCAAATCATGATCTTCCGGTCTCAGGCCAAGGGCACTCAAATCAAAACTTGCCTGACTTCTGTCCAGAACACGCAAGACAACACTTTCACCGAACATTGTCGGCAAAACACTAACACGCAAGTCGATCGGATTGCCCTGAACGGTCAGTGAGATTCGACCGTCCTGCGGCAGACGTCTCTCAGCGATATCCAGGTCCGCCATAACCTTAATACGCGAGCTTAACGCCGCAGCAATGTATTTCGGCGGAGGCACCATTTCATAAAGCACGCCGTCTATACGGTAACGCATCTTGTATTCATCTTCAAACGGCTCGAAATGAATGTCCGATGCTTTGTCTCGAATTGCCTGCAGCAAGACCAGATTCAGTAGTTTTTTAACCGGATTGGACTCGGACAGCTCCTTTAACTCATCCAGATCGATACTCTGGTCCCTGCCGTCAAATTCCGCAAGAAATGTGTCGCCCTGTATTTCATCGATTAACTCGTTGATATTGTTGTCTTGCTGTGTCTCATAATATTTAGCCAGGGTCTTTTCCAGCGCATCCGAGTCGGTTATCTTGGCCGTAACCTTAAAACCCATAAGTGTGCTCAAATCGTCCGTAGCTCTGAAATTTTCAGGATTGTCAAGGACAACGATCAATTCATTCTGCGCCTGATTGTATTCGATTGGGACGATGTGGTATGTCTTTGCCATTTGCGCCGGCACCTTCTCGACTACATCGGCAGGGACATCGATACCATCCAGACTCACATACTCCATTCCGCGTTGGGCCGCCAAGGCTATCTGTAGCTGACCCTCATCGACAAGACCTAATTCGAGGAAAATCTGTCCTATCTGCACCTTTTCCGGCCGCTGACCCTGAATCTTCAGGCATTCATGAACCTTGTCTCTGTTCAGAATACCCATTTTGATAAGTATTCTACCGAGTGTTCTGCCCCTTAGCTGTTCTATTGGAGGCATCTTTTGTGCTGTTTCCATTTTTCCCATCAGGTTTATCCTACCACTGATTCTAACTAATACCTATTTTATTATACGACACTAAAACCTTTTTGGCAAATAAATTATCATTTGGACATTTAGTTATTCAGACTGCTGTTGTTGGATCCATTTTTGAGCTAATTACATTAGAGAATACATGTATAAAAGAAGTCGCATTCTTGATCATTTGCTTATAAAAAAGGCTCAACTGCCTTGGAGTTGTTTCTTCCCGCCAGATTTGAAATGCAATACTACCTCATAATCCAGCGTTTTCCCTGATAAGCAAAGCTGGCATTTGCCCTTAAGGCTTGATCGCCCATTAGGGAGTAACTTAATTCGAGAGTTTTTCTCAGGAAAACTTTGAGAGGCTCACCCCTCTGGTCTTTTGACACCGGATGGTCAACCGCAGCCGTCTCATTACTCAGACCCGTTATAAATAGCTGTAAGCTCTTGGCCTGGGTATCAAAATCCGGCCAGATAACTGCGATATCTTTCGTATTATCCTCACCCTGAAGTATCTTAGTACCGGCATTGTCTAAAGGCTCAAGAAATGGGTACTTGCTCTTATGACGCCTTTTTATTTGATTAAAAAGCATTGATGATACAAATTTGCCCGCCGGTATAATCTGAAAGCTATCCGTCATGAGGTCGCACTTTGGGTAGAAATCAACGTCATTACCCGTGTTGTTGGTCAGCGTAATAATCGTGTACCAGAACTGCATGGGCTTTTTATCGGAACCTCGCGGTAAAGCTATTTGCTGGGGATGAGTAAATTCCATATCTAAGGTCCATTGTCCCGGAGCGGGCACAATAGCCGGCTCAGGTGCAGCCAGGCACACACAGGCAACAACTGCCCAAATTCCCAATATCCCATAAAAAAACCTTTTCATCGTATCGCCCTCATATAGAACTATAAGCAATGCCTTTTTCTTTGTGAAACTCCAACGAACATTTCAACATATATTTTACACTAAAGCAGCCCAAAAGCCAAGAATATTTTACCTCTTATTATAAGTTTGGCCGCAAATCTATAAAATTGTTGCCTGGCAGACGAAATTTAGTTATTTTGTCCCGCAGGCGGGTGAATTTGGCTCTTAGCTTGAGTATGAGTATATCTATGGTGGAAAAACAGAAACAATTGCTGCAACAAATTGAGCATTTGCTTGAGTCAGGGGACACGTTGGCCCTGCGTAAACTGCTGATTGACCAGCGAAGCAGTGTTATAGCCGAAATCGTCGAGCTTGTAGATAACGAGGAAAGACGTGCTATCTTCGACGTTATGAACAAGCCGACGTCTGCCGAAGTGCTGGAAAAGGTAGATGAGGCGACCAGGGCCGAATTGTTCGAACTGCTCAAAGATGATGAACTGACCAGTCTTGTTTCCGAGCTTGACCCGGACGATGCCGCTGATATTCTTTCCGAACTATCCGAAGAAGAAAGGGCTGAGCTGCTCGAAAATATCTCGCCGAGCGAATCGGCGGAGATCAAGGAGTTGATGAGCTACTCCGAAGACTCGGCCGGCGGGATTATGGACCCTATTGTCATCAGTGTGTCCGAGAATGCCACCGTTGGTGAGGCCGTGAACAAAATCCGCGCTGCCGAGATCGACGAGGACTTCTTCTCTGTTTATGTTGTGAATAAAATCGGGCGATTTCTCGGCGATGTCCGTCTGCGATTTCTGCTGACCCGCCCCGAAAGCACGAAGATCGGCGAACTAATCGATCCCGACACGATTTATGTCAATGTCAATACAGACCAGGAAGAAGTCAGAAATATATTCAGCAAGAACGACCTTATCGTTGTGCCTGTTCTCGACACTAACCACAAACTTGTCGGCAGAATCACTGCCGACCGTGTTATCGAAGTTGCTGAGGAAGAAGCAGCCGAAGACTTATATACCATGGCCGGCACCGACCCCGACGAACTGGACAACGTATCGGTATTCCATGCGGCCCGTGTCAGAATGACCTGGCTTCTGCCTTGTTTGATCGGCACCGGAATAACTGTTCTGGTGATGACATTCTTCAGGAACCATAACCAAGTGATATTTCTGGCGGCGGCAGCATTTGTGCCAATGATTGCTGCTATCAGTGGCAACGCTGGGTTGCAAACCTCCGCGATCGTCGTATCGGGATTGGCAACAGGCCACCTGGCGGCGTTAAGATTCGGCCAGGTCTTTACGCGAGAAGTGCGAATTGCGCTTCTTGTGGCATTAAGCTGCGGAGTGTTGGGCGGCATCGCCTGTGCTATTTTGATTTGCTCCAGGGCGCCGGGAAATGCGGTCTCGCCGGTGCGGCTTATCTTTGCATTCGGCACGGCGATGTTCTCGGCTATCATGGTCGCAACAACGCTTGGCCTGTTTCTGCCGTTTTTGTTCCGCCGAATCGGCATAGATCCGGCGATAAGTTCCGGCCCTCTGGTAACAACCGCCAACGATTCGATAAGCGTGACAATTTATTTGTCCCTGACACTGCTGCTGGCGACATGATTACAGGTGGGAAATTATTTTATGAGCTTTGTTTTTTTGGGGGGTCAGGCAAAAGAGTTCCTATTGACATCAGGCTTTTTATCTGCGTGACCGCCTCATACCAATCCCTCGCCTCGTATCGATTCCCACCCTCGGCCTTTCATGCGAGATCTCCCTGATTCTCGATTTTCTTGCCGCCGGTTTTTGCGGCACAGATCCTGCGGGAACCTTCTGTCCCAATAGTTGCAAGGCGCTTCTGCTAACCTGCCTGGTGGAACTGTCACGATGTTTCAGCCCCTGGTTGAGAACCTCCAGGGCCATCTTCTTCATTCTACCCTGCATTTTTCTCAGACCATAAGCGGCTGCGTTTTTCGTGGTTATATGGTCGTTGCCGGTCAAAGCATCTTTTAAGATTTCCAGACCGTCTTCCTGCATCCAGGATAAGTTAAAGGCCGCTTTGCGTCTGTTTGACGCATCAGAGGAACGTAACTGCTCTTTCAGCTTCGCAAGAAGCCTTATTGCCGCTTCATCCTTTTCTTTACCCGTCAATATCCGTTTTTCTGACTCCATAAATACACCCTTTTTTATATCGGCAAGCAGGTGCGAATCGCTAAAGTCGATTTGTTATTAGCGCCGATTTGGAGCTTTATCAAACGCTGAGAGGCTAAAACCGGGAAAAATTACCTTGCTGTTTCGGCGGAAAATGAGTATTGTTTAAGCATCAAGCTTGACAACCTGGGTAAAATCTTATATTATAGGTATATTAGGTTTGTCTTTACAAATCTCATGGTGTAATTAATGCTCTTCTGTATAACGACCTATAATCAGGTTGGTCGTGGCTGAAAGAGTTGGTTAATAAGCATTGGAGTTAATCTTAAATTATGGGCAGGGAACAACCTATCGATACTCGAACACCCCATGCTCATGAGCCTAAGCTGAACAAGTTTTTCAGAGCCGCCATTAAAACCCGTGCCAGCGACCTGCACCTGAAGGTGGGGCAGGCCCCGAAACTGCGTCTCTTCGGGGAATTGAAGAAAACGACCGGCGATGTAATCACCCCCGAGAAAATGGAAGAATTGGTATTCGAGTTGCTCAGTCCGGCCCAAAAGGAGTTTTTCCTGGAACACGGAACACTGGACTTCGCCCATGAAGTTGACGGTGAGCATCGCTTCCGAACGAATGTATTTCGCCAGCGAGGCTTGATCAGCCTCGCGGCACGACGTGTCAACACATTCATCCCGCCGTTCGAAGAGCTGCACCTGCCGCCGTCACTGGAAATGATATGCAATAGCAGACAGGGATTGGTTCTTGTCGTAGGCCCTACAGGCTGCGGTAAGACAACAACAATAGCATCGATGATAGACTACATAAACAGCACTCGCCCCTGTCACATCATTACCATCGAGGACCCAATCGAGTATTTGTTTAAGGACCGAAAAGCGATAGTCTCGCAAAGGGAAATCGGGCTTGATACCAATGATTTCGAGGATGCCTTAACATATCTTATGCGACAAGACCCTGATGTTGTCTTCGTTGGCGAAATGCGGGATGCCAAAACCGTAACGGCGGGAATGAGAGCAGCGGAAACCGGACACCTTGTCTTCGGAACATTGCACTCGGCAAATGCGTCTCAGGCCGTCCACCGGCTTTTGGACCTGTTCCAGCAAAACGAACGGGACCTTGTAAGGCAGACCTTAAGCCTGGCAATTAAAGCAATTATCAGTCAGGTATTGCTGCCGTGCATCAAGAAAGGTACTGACAGAATTCCGGCCGTGGAGATTCTTATTACAAACGCTGCCGCCAGGAGACTCATTGCCGAAGGGCGCGAAGGCGATTTGCCCAGCGTGATACGAAGCTCCCAGAACGAAGGGATGCAGGATCTTACTTATAACCTTTGTGATTTGGTGGAAAAAGGATTCATCGATCCGAAGGAAGCACTAAAATATGCACCAAATACAGATGAATTGAAAATGGCGCTCAAGGGAATCAGAACCACTGCCAGCGGCATTTTGTAAGATTTTACGGAGCATCTTATGCTGGATATATTATCAGCTTCCATCGAGTATGGCGGCTATATTTCCATAATCAAACTCATTGGCTATTTGATTATCTTTTTTGCATGGCTGCCACTGGTTGGCTGGGTACATCACGACGCTAAAACAGTAGAAACAAATGATGTTTTCTGGACGGGCATCATTCTGGGTGCAGGAGCGGCCGGGGCAATAATCTGCCTGCTCGTGCCGATCTTTATCGTTGGTATGCTCTTCTATCTGATCGCTGTCGGATCGATATCTCTGGCTTATGTCAGGCACCGCAATGCAAGAGTTCTGGATTTCGATAAGGTTCTGACAATCGATCACATCAAAAACCTGCTCGTCAGCAAAGAAAAGAAGCTTGAGGCCCTTAAAAGCTTCACCTTCGTAACGGCAAACAACAATGAAATTCCGGTACCTGAGCCCAGAACGCCGGACTTCTTCGGATATAAAACAGCTTATGAAATTCTGAGTGACGCCATTTGGCGAAGGGCCAGCAGCATTGTGTTCTCCCCAACGGCACAAGATTACCAGATAGCCTACAATGTTGACGGCACTTCGCTAAAACAGCCGAGCATAGCCAGAGACCAAATGCAATATTTCATCCGTTTCGTCAAGGAACTTGCTGATTTGGACACCAAGGAAAAGCGAAAACCACAAAAAGGAAAGTTCAAAATCCGCAAGAAGAAAGATGATACCCCGTGGGAAGTAACGACTGCCGGATCAACCGCCGGAGAACAGGTCAGACTAAAACCAATAACACATGAGGGTACAGCAAGACTAACCGAGATCGGCTTAATGCCCGAACAGGAAGCAATGCTCAATCAGTTTAGTCAGATAAAACAGGGTGTATTTATTATAAGCGGGCCGCGTAAAAATGGCATAACAACCACACTTTACGCACTTCTTCGTAATCACGATGCCTTTATTAACAGCATAAACACGCTTGAAAGACAGCCTCCCGCCCAGATGCCAAATATAACTCAAAACATCTTCAATCTCACCGACACCGGCACGACTACATTTGCCAAAAAGCTCCAGACCGTTGTAAGAATGGGACCTGATATAATCGGTGTCTCCGATTGTGAAGATGCCGAAACGGCCCAGGTAGCTTGTGCCGCCGCCAGAGATGGAAAGCTCATATATATTACGATCAAAGCAGACAGCGCGATACAGGCGCTGGGTAAATGGCTAAAATATGTCGGCAATAAAAGTGTCGCCGCCGATGCCCTTCTGGGCATAAGCAACCAACGGCTGCTTAGAATACTTTGTGACGAGTGCAAGCAGGCCTATGCACCGGATAAAGAACTGTTCAAAAAATTCAACATCACCGCAGAAAAAACGAAAGTGCTGTATCGTACCGGCAAAGTGCAGTACGACAAGCACGGCAAACCTTTAACCTGCGAACACTGCCAGGGGACCGGCTATTTCGGCAGAACGGCTGCGTTTGAAATCGTCACGTTGAACGACGACTTAAGACAAATGATAAAAAAATCAAATTCGCTGCCGGAAATCGGCACGCAGTTCAGACGTGCCAAAATGCTCTATCTACACGAACAAACACTCAGAAAAGTAATTGCCGGGAAGGTAGCGATAAACGAAATGATTAGAGTGCTTTCAACATCAAAAACGAAGAAAGCAAATCAAAATAATCGTTAGTAACACGTGGATCGTGAAGCGAATCACGAATCCTGAAGAAACCGGAGACATTGTTTATGGCCAGCTTAGCTATTGTGATAATAATCTTAGGTTGTGCTGCTTTACAGTACTTCAAAGGGACGTTTGTCAAGGCATTTGCCATGATAATTATTGCGATTTGCGCAAGCGTTGTTGCGTTCGGCTATTTCGAAGTATTGGCAAATCTCATTATCAGCCGCGGCAATGACGGCAGTATGCTCTCTCTTGTTCCCTGGGCGCAAACTCTTTGTTTTATTCTGTTGTTTGTCGTGACATTTGGCGTTCTTCAAACAGCCGCTATCTTTGTAATGCGCCACGAGGTTGACTTCGGATTTCTGCCCGAGCATATCGGACGCGTAGTCTGCGGAATTATCCTGGGCTTTATTATATCCGGGCTTTTGCTCACAGCTCTTCAAATGGGACCGCTGCCGCTCTCCTATCCCTACCAGCGTTTTGATCCGGCCAGGCTGGATCCCGACAATCCAGGCGGAGTCCTGTTTAATGCCGACGGTTTTGCTACCGGCCTTTTCGGTCTCATCAGTAACGGCAGTTTAAGCGGCAAAAACAGCTTTAAAACTCTCCACCCCAACTACCTGGACCAGCTTTTTATGAACCGGCTCATCGGCAAGACATCCAACGTCAGCGGCGTTTTTCCAGCCATAGAAGTGCCAAAACCGGGTGTTTGGCCAGCCTCCGAAGCCGTGAAAAAACAAGTAGATTCCTTCGTCTCAGAGTTAAAGACGCGCGGAGGCAAGGTTGTATACGAGCCGGGGGGCAAGTCAGTAACCATACCCATCTCGACGAAAGAAGCTTATAATCCTACAATCGTGCGCGTGGGAATAAAGAAAAAGGCGATAAATCGAGAAGCAAAAATCAACGGCGGCGTATTTACACCTTCCCAGTTAAGATTAATATGTACGCGAAAAACCGGTGAAGCGGTCAATACCTATCCCCTTGGATACCTGAAAACAAAAGATGAAATACAGATTAGCCCCGAGATAAAACTTGCGACCAGCGACATCGAGGGCAATGTCAGATATATCGACTTTGTTTTTTGCGTGCCAAGTGGTTATGAGCCGGCGATGGTCGGATTCAAGCTTAACAGCATTGTCGAGATACCCACAGGAGCAATCGTAACAGCCGACCAGGCTCCGGCGGTGGAGCCTTTTAGCTCATCCTCGGCTTCCGCTCCCCAAAGCAATAGTAATACCCAAAGCCCCCCCAGAACTCAGAGCCAACCGCAGCAACAACAAACCGGCTCCAGAAGATCCGGGCTTAGCGATATCAGCAGATCAGTCGTTGGTGACCAATTCGACGAGGAATAATCCATTTTCGATTGCCGATTGCCGAATTCCGATTTATAAATCGAAAATCGTAAATCGTAAATTACCCTTAGCTGCAGACGACCAATTCTTCCAAATCCAGCTCCATAAGATGCTCAAGATAATCATTCAGCTCTTCTTCCGAAAAACCGGCGAGAAATTCCGGCTTAGCAGTTCTGTTGATTTTGCAGATGTAGTCGATCAACTCCCTTTTACTCATACACACGCACCCTTCAAAACTTGTAAAATCCTTGGCAACCTACGGAATATCGACTGAGCAAACAATTTTTCTTTAGCTTACTACACCATAACCAAATTAACGCCCCATAACCCAAACCACAATATAGCGCCGCCGCCTTTGCTTCGACTACCACATATAGAGTAGGTCGCAAGGCGGTTTTAATCACCTCTCCGACTGTCCAATAAAATCGCCCTCGACGTTGGCTAATCCAAACCCAAAAAAATGTGAAATTTTCCAATTTGCTGCCGGTATTACTTTTTTTAGTAAACGAAATTTCATAAAGCACCTCTATAATTATAGATATGCGACCGGTCGTGAATTAGAGTTGTGCATAACTTGATTTCTTTGAAAGAAAAACGGTGTCGAAACAGGAATTTCGAGCATTAGTCAACGATTATGGTGCACAAGTGCTTAGCACCGCGATGCGGATTCTGGGTAATAGTGAAAAAGCCCGGGACGTGCATCAGGAAGTATTTCTCGCGATATGGAAACGATGGCACAAATACAACGGCCGGACAAACTGGAACGCATATCTTTATCGGGCCGCCGTACGAAAAGCAATCGAGTTTGCAAAACAATCGAGAGCCGAACAGTCCCTGCGGCAGCAAACGAAATACGGCACAAAACCGGACCATCCGGATGGCCCTTTAAGAACCGCTGAGTTGCAGCATATGCTTGCCCGACACCTTGCGAAATTGCCAAGACGTCAGGCGGACGTGTTCATATTATCGAGAATTGAAGGATTAAGACATAACGAGATCGCAGAAATCCTCGGTTGTTCAGAAAACACCGTAAGAGTTCATTTGCATCGTGCGGTTAAACAATTAGCTCGGGAACTCGGCGATTACCTGAAAGAATGAATAAGGTGAATTATGAATAAGCACGACAAAATCAGCAAGTTATTAACGGCTTCAGCGCTCGGAGAATTGTCGCCGGAAGCACAAACCGAGGTAGAAACACACCTGTCCGAGTGTCATCGATGCAGCAGTGAGCTGAAACGACTCCAAACACTGCTCGATTGCACAGGACGCATAAGCGAGCTTTCACCTGATGACCGAATGTGTGAATCAGCCAAACAGGCGGTTTTTGCAGCCGTGGACAGCGAAAAAAATCAACCCTCTCCCAGACCGAATGCCGGCCTGGAACGTATATGGAGAACAATTATGTACAGCAGAACAATGAAATTCGCCGCCGCGGCGGTGATTGCGATAGTCGTTTTAGGCGGTATAACCTTTTGGCCCGGCGGCAATTCACAGAACGGAAGATGGTGGCTGGGGCCGCCGGCTGTATGGGGACAGGAAATCATGGCGGTGCTTGATGCGACCAAAGCTGTGACTTGCCGTGAGCAATGCGTGCGTATCATGCCTGATGGCTCGGAGCATAAAACCGGAAATTGGCACATCCTTTTTGAATCCAGTAACAGCTACCGTAGAGATATCTACTATAAAGATGTTCTGGTCGAGACACAGTGGTATGTGACTAACGGAGACGGCATGCTCCAACACAGCGTAAATTTCGAACTGAAGTCCTATTTCACTAGCTCAAAGGGGGGAGGTTTCGTCAATTCCGATCCCGTCGATAGGATGCGCTTCTACGTCAGGCTTATAGACGAAGCTGACAGGCTGCTAGGCGAGAAGATAATTGACGGCGTCAATTGTGTGGGCTTTGAAATCAGCGCAAGCAAGTACGGAGACTATCCGGAAGAGAGAGTTAATTGCATCTGGTTTGACATTGAGACAAGACTGCCGGTGCGCATAGAGCACCATGGCATATCGATATCGGTTGCCGGCCATGCGGATATACCGGCCACCCTCATTCAAGATCAGTTTGACTACGATCCGGATCTGCCTGCCGACACATTCGTCCCCAGCATACCCGAAGGTTTCATTTTCGGCCATCCGGAGGAGATTCTGGCGTCCAGAGAGAAAGAGCGGAAGGAATAGGTCGCTGGAATACTCTCAAAGGCCGAGCAATGCAAACAGCTAATCGAAGCAATTTCCCGCAAAAGCGGAACGAAAGGAGACCGGAAATGATTGAAAAACAGAAGCGTTTTGCCAGCCTAACGGTAGTTGTTCTCATGTTTGCCTTTGTCCTCTCCGTGGCGGATGCCGGAAAATGGTGGCTGGGCTCGCCGGCCGCCTGGGGCCAGGAGATCATAGCCGAGATGGAAAGGATCGAGGCTCTGGTCTATCGAGAACAGACTGTGTTTAATCGGGGTTCCCAGACGCATGTTTCGGGCAATTGGGATAGGATATACCAAGCCGCAGACAGGTCACGCGACGACATGTACTTTGCGAGTAGCGATGAAAGCACTATCGGTGACAACAACCCCGACAGCGTACTGGTGCGAGTCACGTGGGAAGTGTCAGAGGGGAATGATGTGAGAATCTATCTCGTCGACCACGAGTACAAGTGTTATAAGATCATGACAGAAAAAGGTCGAGCGTACAAGCGTGACCCGATGAAGGAGTTGCGATCCTATGTTGGCATGCTGGACAAAGCTGATCGAATGCTCGACACGCGAACATTTGACGGTCATGAATGCATAGGTTTTGAAATCGACCGCAGTAAAGATGCAGATGCTCCGAAGGGCCGCACTGATCGCATCTGGTTGGACGTCAAGACGAAGCTGCCTGTTCGCATAGAGAAGCACGGCTGTCCCATCCCCGGGCACTCCGGGATGACGCGCACATCCATACACGACCGGTTCAAATACCACGTACAGATTCCGGCCGAAGATTTTGAGCCGAAGATTCCGGACGGTTTCCTCAACGCCCATCCGGATGAGCTGCCGGGGGCCATTAAGAGACAGCGGAGAGAGCAGGCCGCTGGAACAGTCTCTGAGGCCGGGGAGCAATCCGGTAATAGTGTTTCGACCGTTGAATCTACAAAAGTCGATATCGCTATAGGGGACGGGAACTTTCTAGTGACAAAACTATCTGATCGAGTTTTTGAAGTTACGATTTTGCTTCACAATAGAGGCTCTGTGCCGATTCCCCGGTTTAAGGTGTATTTCTATGCCGGTGATCCCGACAAAGGTGGGCGGCTTCTTTCAGCTCAGAACGCAGGGCCTATCATGCCTGGTGACACCTGGGCAGAATACAATCCTGGTCTGGAACTGAGACCAGGTGAAAATGTAATTTCAGTAATAGTTGACCCTGACAATA
>CBDVBU010000027.1:0-17525 GCA_965372295.1 uncultured Phycisphaerae bacterium | reverse complement strand
GGACAAAGAAGGCAAGGTTGAAAGCGTCAGACAAAAGCAGGAAGATCAAATAACAATAGTTCCGGACCCTAACACTTTTTCATTGATTGTCTATGCGAGCAAAAAGAATCAGGAATGGATAAATAACCTGATAGAACAATTAGACAAGAGAAGGCCCCAGGTACTCATAGATGTCACGCTTGTCGAAATCAGCGAGTCCGGTATGTTTGATTACGACCTCAACATCCTATCGAGCTTCCCGGACTTGACCGAAACATCGGGTCTGACAAGCGCTCTAATGGGAGACGCCCCGGTGAATCTGGTTCAGACGCTCACGGGGCAAAAAGGTGGCCCACCAGACCGCTTTATTGATTTTCAATCCCAGGGCACCAACAGAACCGGTTTCTATGGTGACAAGCACATCAACATCCTATTGACTGCCATGGAGGAAAAGGGTTACGGCCGTGTCCTCGCCAAGCCGAAGATTCTCGTTAACGATAATGAGCTGGGACATATCGATGCAACCAATACCATATACGTATCCAGGAGTTCCTCGTCCGTTACAACTACCGGTGAATCTACTCTGAGTACAAGCTTTACCTTCGATGAATTTCCTTCCGGTATCGAACTTGATATAACGCCCCATATAAGCAAAGGTGACCTGCTTCGTCTTGAAATATCCATGACACGTTCAAGTCAAGGAGCTCCTACCGGCGTCGAGAATAAGCCGCCACCGCCAAAGAAAGAGAACAATATTGAGACAACAGTTACAGTACCTGATAAGAGCACGATAATTCTTGGAGGCATAATACAGTTAGATCAGCTGAAACAAACCTGGAAGGTGCCCCTGCTGGGCGACATCCCGATTGTAGGTGGACTCTTTAGATCAATTGGTAACAGGAGTGAAGATACGAGGCTGTATATATTTGTTAAAGCTGAGATATTGAGACCCGATGAGGCCTTTGCCGGGCTGCCGGACCTTGAGCAAATATCTGAGAGAAATAAAATTGCGTTTGAGGAATTTGAGGATAAATTCCAAAGCTATCAGGAATGGCCGGGTATAAAACCAAAACCAGTGGAGCCGTTCAAAGTTCTCGATGCACAATAGTAATGAAAGATTTGCTTTTACAAACTGCCAAGCGGACCGGTCTTGTTGATGCTGAGCGATTGGCTGGGTTCTTCGAAGAAAACACCGGCCAGGTGCGAATAGACGAGGCTCTGCTAAACTGCCCTTACTTTACGGAAGATGCCGTACTAAGGCTGTTTGCCGAAGCGCTTGGCTGGGAGTTTCTGCCGGAAATATCCCCAAAGACCGTGCCTGTGGAATTCATAGAAGCCGTCCCTGCAATGTATGCTCAACACCATTACCTTGTCGGGATAAAACCTGATGCTGATAATGGTGAGCTTACAGTGGTCTTATCCAAGCCGCTCGATGCGAATGCTCTGGACAACGTATCGAAGATGACGGGCTTGCCTGTAATGGCGGCAGTATCCACCCGGGCTGCCATTACTTCTGTAATAGATGTCGCCTATGAGCAGAAGTCAACAGTCATCGAGGAAGTGGCAGAAGCGCTTGATTCGCAAAACCTCGACCAGCTCGTCGATGAGGTTTCAACCTCGGATGATCTGCTTGACGTAGTAAATCGACCGCCGGTTATCAGGCTGGTCAATGACATTCTCTTTCGCGCCCTGCAGTTGCGAGCCAGTGATATTCATGTTCATCCTTACGAGGCAAAGATTCAGATTCGCTACCGTATTGACGGTATTTTGTATGATACCCTGAGCCTGAACAAAAATGTCCTGCCTTTGGTTATTTCACGAATCAAGGTTATGGCCGGTATGGATATTGCCGAGCGCCGGCTTCCACAGGATGGCAGGTGCAGCGTCCGGCTGGGCCAGCGTGAGGTCGATTTGCGCATCAGTACCGTGCCGACCAGCTACGGCGAGCGCAGCGTCCTTCGATTGCTCGATAAAAGCACCGGGCTTTTCGGATTGAACGAGCTGGGATTGCACAAGGATAACCTGCAAAAATTCGATTCTTTGCTCAACCGCTCACACGGGGTTATTTTCGTGACAGGCCCGACCGGCAGCGGAAAAAGCACAACACTTTACGCGTGCCTAAACAGAATCAACTCGGCCGAGAAGAACGTCATTACTATTGAAGATCCAATCGAGTATCAGCTCGGAGGTATCAGCCAGATTCAAGTCGCCAGCAAGAAAGGAATGACTTTTGCCACGTCACTTCGTCACGTGCTGCGTCAGGACCCGGATGTTATAATGATCGGCGAGGTTCGAGACATTGAGACCGCCCGCATGGCGATACAATCTTCGCTTACAGGTCACCTGGTTTTCAGCACTTTGCATACGAATGACTCGGCAGGTGCGGTCAGCCGACTCCTGGATTTGGGCGTCGAGCCGTATTTAGTAAGTTCATCGCTGATTGCCATAATAGCTCAGCGGCTAGTGCGAAAAGTGTGTCCGGATTGCAAAGAACCTGTCAAACCATCGCCCCACGAATTACAAGAGCTTGGATTAGATAAAATGGATAATGACAGCGGAAAATTCTTTGTCGGCACAGGCTGTGAGAGGTGTTTTCAGACCGGTTATCGCGGCCGAACGGGCATTTATGAAATGATGTTGATCGATTCCGAAATACAGAACCTGATATACAAAAGAGAAAGTGCCGGTACAATAAAGAGGTTTGCTCTTAACGCGGGCCTGCAGACTCTTAGAATGGACGGCGCCAGGAAAGTGCTTGCCGGAACAACAACTATCTCTGAAGTGTTGAGAGTAACACAGGCGGACGTAATGTAATTTTATTTACAAATAGTCCATATTTCATAATAAATAGTAAATAAAATGCCAAGATACCACTATATAGCGATAGCCGCTAACGGCAAGAAAGTCAAAGGGGCAATTACTGCTGAAAGCCCTTACTCTGCTCGAAAACAACTCCGGGTGCGGAGTATTCACCCTTCGTCCGTTACCGAGATCAGTTCAAAGGCGGAAAGTAAAACTGCGTTGTTTTCGATCTTCGGCAAACGAAACAAAACCCAGATAATAGACTTTACCAAGCAAATGGCCACGTTGCTCACATCGGGAATCAAACTGACCGAAGCTCTCTCGGTCCTTACCCTGCAAACGTCCGATGTTCGATTTCGAAACGCCATTTGCGATATTCGCGACCGTGTTGTTACCGGTGAGTCGTTTGCCGATGCCCTTACAGATTACAGCGATTATTTCGACGTCATATATGTAAGTATGGTCCGTGTAGGTGAGGTTACAGGGATATTGGGCCAGAGCCTTTTAACGATCTTCACCTTCATGGAAAAACGCCGGAGAGTCGAAGCGAAAGTAATGACTGCGATGGTATATCCCATTGTACTAATTTTCTTTTGCCTCGCAGCTATTCTGGTATTGACAACCCAGGTTATTCCGAAGATAGGCAATGAGATCGCAAGAGCGGGGCGGGAGTTGCCCTGGATAACCAAGCGTTTGATGGACGTCGGATATGTGCTGACTAGTTGGTGGTTGTTGTTGGTTATTGCAGCAATAGTAGGATTTGTCTGGGGCTTGAAGCGGTTTTTGAAAACCAGCCGAGGCGCCTATCTGCGCGATAAGTTCCTTTTGTCCCTGCCGTTGTTCGGACCTCTCATAAAGCAGCGTGTTGTCGCGCGCTTCGCATCTACTCTTTCGACGTTACTCGGTTCCGGACTCGCTATGGCCGAGTCTCTTCGGGTTGTCGCTGAGGTTACCGGCAACACCCTTATGAAAAGAGCCATCAAGCAGGCACGCGAGAGGATTCTTGCCGGCGCCGATATCGCAACTCCACTTCGGGACAGCGGCGTCATCGATCCTGCTATCGCCCACATGGTCGCGGTTGGAGAAAAAAGTGGCGAGCTTGAAACGATGCTTAAAAGTATCAGCGACAATCTAGAATCTTCAAGCGATATAGTTATTGAAAGATTAAGTGCTGCGGTTGAGCCGCTGATTATAATTATTATGGCTGCCGTAATTGGTGTAATTGCTTATGCGACAATACTGCCGATACTCGAAGTTTCGACAGGTAACTTTTAACGAACTCTCAGGGAGGTCACAATGACAGGGAAAAGTAGAAAAAAATACGTTAGATACGGTTTTACGATGGTCGAGCTTATGGCGATGCTGATTATCATCGGCTTGCTTGCCACTCTGGTCGTCACGAAAGTCGCAACCAAGATTGACCAGGCGCGTATTATAACCACGAAGGCCAATTTAAAGATTCTTTCCTCAGCGGTCAATCAATTCAAGATGGATACGACCCGATTCCCAACCGAAGAATTAGGATTGCTGGAACTGATTGAAATGCCGAATGACGTGCCGAATTGGGAGCCGGGTGGTTACCTGGAAACGACGGAATTGCCCCCCGACGGCTGGGGAAACGAGTACAAGTATGAGCGTTATCCGGAGAGCGGTAAAGAATTTGTAATCAGGAGTTTTGGTCCCGACGGAGAAGAAGGCACTGAGGATGATTTGCTCAGCACAGATGCATACTGATGCACGTGGGCGCAACTGTATGAATGCCAAAAAGCGTCAAGACGATGTATTGCCGCATTCACACACAAACGGTTTTACGATGGCCGAATTGCTGGTTGTGGTTGCGGTCGTATCGCTGTTTGTGCTCATGGCCCAAATCCATCTTTTCGGACTGTTGAGAAAAAATACGTTCAGAGCACAAACACAGGAGCTTGTTTCGACAATGCAAATGGCCGCCAGCGCCGCAGCCGAGACCGGCCGAAGATATGAAATTATTATCGACATTACAGAGCAGGGCTATGGGCTTAAGGAACTAACCGGCTCTGAAATATACGTAGAAAACCCGGATGAAACACCAGGAGAAATGATTGTCCAAAATAATCTTACTGGTAATTGCCGGCTCGTTTATGTTTGGTTTGACGATGGGATTGACACGAATACCAAGGCCTGGTTTCGAGTAGGACCTTCCGGTTGGCAGAATGGCGGAAAAATCGTCCTGCTCGATGAAAAGGACCAGCCATATACGATTGTAGTCAACCGCATCAATCGAATTGTCACATTAGAAGAAGGTGAATTAGAGCTTTTGGAGCCGAAATCTAAAGATGATCTGCCGTTCTAAAACACTTACTATGAGAAAGAAGGCTTTCAGCCTGGTAGAGGTCATGATGGCCCTGGGGATTCTTGCGCTGATCAGTTCAAGTGTGCTGGTTGTGATCGATCGCTGCATAGCCTCGGCGGAAAAATCGGCGCTACGAATGCGGGCCTTTGAAGTTGCCCGGGAGAATATGGAACAACTTCTTGCTTCCGCCACAGTTAAAGAGAGTGTTGAGTATGGCATCAGTGAGATATATCCCGACATTGGATGGCAAACGGTCGTTGAGACGTTTTACGAGCCGATCACTGCGCGGATGTGGATTAAAGGTGTTTGCTCGGCCCAGTATAATGATCCAAACGGACAAGAGCAAACAATCGAGCTGACACACTGGCTGACCGATTTGACAAAAGAACAACTGCTCCAGATTGAGAAGCGTGATGAGGATGAATTAGGAGACTTGGCTACCGAGCTAATCGAGACAATGGAAGATGCTGCCGACTATGCTGGCGTCGAAGTTGAAACCATCGAGCAGTGGCTCCAAAACGGATTAATAACAACCGATAACGGCTCATTTATCAAGGATAATCTCGATCTCTACATGCGCAGTAACGGCAATCCAAGCGCAGAAGAAAAGAATGAGCAGGCAAAATCTTTAGCTGACTTAAAGAACAAAAAAAGCAAGTCGGGTGAGGGATCATCGGCCGACCAGCAGGCATGGCAGGATGAAATAGATCCGAAGACGGGCCTGACTTATGGAGAGCTTGAACAAATGGATTTCTCCGAAGTTTGGGACTTAATGCAGAATCAACGGCGATAGGAATTCCGGCTACGATGAAATTAACCGCGAGTTACAAATTGAAAATAACTTCCGGCACATATAGAGTGTCGCAGGGTTTTTCTTTGGCTGAAGTGCTTGCGGCCTTGACCATCGGAGCGATGGTTACTGTTGCAGTGCTTAGTATTTATCGTCGTGCTGAGAATTCAGCCGCCGCAGTGATACGCAATCTTGACAGCTCCCGATTGCCCGGTGAGGTTCTGCAGCGCATAGCCGAAGATCTTGACAATATCATTTCTTCCGGTTCAGATGCGAAATTAACCGTTGAGAATAAATTTGAGAATGTTGCCTCCACGATGCTGGTTCCCGCCGCAAAGCTGACAATAACACGGACGATCCAGGACAGTAGAGATAGAGAGCAAATATTTGAAGAAATTATCTGGCAAAGCAGTTATAATTTTGAGAGCGCTACTAACAGCCTGGTTTTGTACCGCAGCTTCAGCGGGCTCAACCTGGAAGACAAAGTACTTGAGAAGAATAAAGATGACTTTGAAAGAGAGCTTTTCGTGCCTATTTGCAGCGGCATTACTTTTTTCAAGATTAGCGTGCTGGCTGGTAAGGACCCTATAGAAAAATGGAACGGTTCGCCCCCCCCGGGGATTATGGTAACAATCTCGTTTGCTGAGCCCTATAAAAGAGCAGATGGCACTTTCGACGTACTGGACGAGGAAAAAATCACAAGGACCATCGCTATCGACAGAACCAGAAAAATCAGGTTCGATACTTCGACAAGCGAGTATGGCAATGACGAAGAAGGGCAAGAGTATATGAATATGCTCAATGACGAAAAACCACCACAGGAAAGCTCCAAGAAGACCGAAAAGGTTAAATAATGAACAAAGGTCAGGATAACTGGAATATTTCTCGAACCAGGCCGGGCGTTGTATTACTGGTGACGTTAGTGCTGTTGGTTGTGCTCGCTACGCTGGGTTATACTCTCAGTGACCGTGTTGCGAGCCAGCGCCATCGCAACCAATATATTATCGACTACAGCAACGCCCGCTATGGTTGTGATTCGGCTGTGAAGTATGCCCTTGCGACACTGGAAGTGCTTGAGCCGGAACTGGTGAGTCGCCCGAACGAGCCGGATTTTTCCGATTTATTTGCCCTTGACGAGATAGGATATCAGGAGCTTCTGGCACAGTGGAGCGTCGAATTTCAGTCCGATGGATTCAACAGCGGCAAGAAATTTGACGATAAGAGTGGTATTGATAATATAAATGGTATAGGTCGCGATGAAAGCGGGACTGTCGGCTTTAACGATCCTGATTCCCTGGTGATTCGGGGTCCCTATGGTCCGCCCTGGCCGTTTGTAACCGAGCCGACCGAGTTTGAGATTGGGTCTGCCAAAATTCGAATTGAAGTTGAAGATGAAAATGCAAAATACCCCCTCGGCTGGGCGCTGATGAACAATCCGGAGTTAAAGCGAGAAACCGAGGCAGGATTTGAAACTTTCTGCGAAATGATGAGTCTTGATTTCATACAGATCGATTCACTGAGAGAACAGCTAAAGCAAATAGGTAAGATAAAACCTTTCACACTTACTTTTAAAACGATAACTAAAACGGTCAGAAAACCTATAACTACAAAGGCAAAAACTACCAGGAAAAGCAGTACTTCAAGGACGCCCCGGCCACGGACAACCAGAATAACTATATCTATCAAAAAACAAATTTCCGACCAGACTACGCATTTTGCGAAAATGTTTCACAGTTCGCTCATCGATATGGAGCCTCTTGCTCAACCGACAATAGTCGTCGGGGACAGAAAAGAATACCCTTTGAAATATATAGGACTGTGGGGCACGCGGCAGGTCAATATCAATACGGCCCCTCGTCATGTCCTGGAGGCGGCCTTCATTTTCGGCGGCAATCAAGTCGAAATAGCCGAAGAAATAATCCTGCAGAGACAACAAGAGCCTTTTGCAAACATAGAAGACTTTAAGAACAAGCTGTCTCGTTATTCCGGATCCATCGGCAAATGTGAAGAATATATCACAACGGAAAGCAGGTTTTTCACGATCAAAATAACCTCGACGAGCGGAGTGGCCAAGGCTTCGTCCATGATAGCAATAACAAAAGAGGGTAAAAAAGTTACAAGAATCGCTGTAATCAACGGTTGAATACCGATGACTATTTAGGAGTTTGCCAATAGTGGAATTTCAGAATTATTTGGGAATTTACATCAGCAGGAACACGGCAACAGTGGTCTGCTCGAATCCGCACAAAAAAGACAGGGACGCACTGAAATATTTCAGCGTCTCCGTTGAAGGACAGGAGCAGCAGGATATGCAGGCATTGGCAGGCCTTATCGCTCAGGGCTGTGCCGAGAGAAATTTGAAATTCTCCGAAATTACTGTCGCGTTGGATTGCGCAATGTTTATGCAGCATAGTGTGCACAGCGAGTTTAAAGATCCGAAACAAATAGCTGCGACCGTAAGATTCGATACGGAAGAGGCCCTTGCGACGGATATAACCAATGTTGCGGTAGCATTCGAGATAGCATCAAGTGACCAAACCGGCTCACAACTAACCGTTTTTACCGCAGAGCGTAAAATATTGTCGGAAGTTCTTGATGCTTTACAGCAGTACAATCTTGATCCCGTAAACATAGAGCCGGATGTAAATTGTTTGTCAAGATTTATCTGCCGACAAGTTACCCCGGCTGAGTCGGAGCAGACCGAGATGTTGTATGGGATGTTATCCCATCGGAGTGGCTATTTGATTGTCCCGCCGGTGGCTATAGATGACGAATCCAGGAAGGCATCGATTGTTCGGACATTCCTGGTCGGCGAGACACAGGACAGGACCAAACTTCTGCAAAGAGAAGTACTTGTCACTACAGCTCTCGTCGAAGGTGCCGGACCACTTAGTTGTCTTAAAGTCTTTGATTCTGCCGGTGCTGCAAACTCTAAGCAGCTTAGTGATAAACTGGGTATTGAAACTGACGAGGTTGATTTACGCAGCATTGTCGAAACCAAACTTCAGCCGGAAGCTGATTGCGCCGATCCCATTGATTTTGCAATTGCCTATGGTGCGGCCCTGGCTCTCTCGATAAAGGGCCGCAGCGTCGATTTCCGGGAGGATTTTAGCCCCTTCCAAGGCAAGAAGCTCAGGCAGCAAAAAACGTTGAAAACCGCGGCAATATCTGTGACGATTCTTTTAGTCGCTGTGGGACTATATTTTCAAACACAGTTATTCAGTGTGAACAGAAACAAGAATAACTTACGCAGCAAATTCGCCAAGGACTATGCAGAAGTTATGTTGGAACAGTTGTCGGTTGACTTAAAAATCAAAGATGCCGTTAGAGAACTCGGCAAGCTACAGAGGCGTATCGAAAACGAAAATAAGGGCCTGTATGATGAAAAGTCTATATCGTCAAATCTGACACTGGTGCTGGCAGCATTTAACAAATGTGCCACGCAGACTAACCTGAATATAGAGACGATTACGATCACAACCAAGGACATTATGATCACGGGCGACACCTCCAATCGTCAGAATAGACAAAGATTCTTCGAAACTGTCAGAAACAGCGGACTGGAAATTAAACGGGAAGGTTATACCTTAAAAAATAACCGTGAGAGTTTCAGAATAACGGTTGCACCTAAGACATAATAAGGGAAACACTTTATGAAAGACGTATACAAAAATCCAATTTTGTATTATATAGCCGTACCTGTCATTGTCGGCCTGTGGCCCTTATTAGTCTGGGCCATATACTTACCGAACGCCCAAAAAGACGTTGAAGAGCAGATGGCTCAATACAAGCGTGCCGAACCGATCATGATGGAGATATTTACTCTCGAGCCGGACCGGCTGGAGTTCGCCGATGCAAACGATACCGCCGCTGATTTTACTTACGGTGAAGCTATTGACAGGATTGCGAGCCTCTGTCGGATACCGCCGAGTAAGTACAACCTCAGTTCAGCAATGATAATGACCACGCGAGGGCAGAAAAGCCAAAGCGCAAGTATAGACCTGAAGGAGATAGACATCCGAAAATTCGCCAGATTTTTCTCAATGATGCAACTTCGCTGGCCAAATCTGCAATGTGAACGGTTAAAACTCAGTAAGAAGCAAAACCTCCCCGACAATGATATGTGGGATATGGATATAGAATTAAAATATTACTATTAAGCCCAACAATTTAAACTTTTCTCGTCGTCGACTGGAATTGTTCATCCTGAATAAAAGGCTTTAGCTACCATAAGAACATTGCCAGTTAAGGTTACTCGGCTTCAGAATAGTGCCTCATGATGCAAATAGATTGCGGCACCAAGCTCATAAACCCGCACCCAATGATCCCTTCGATACAGATGCGCTCGCGATCTTATACGACCGGACCGATACGCTCAAAGCACAGAATTCAGCCAAATTCTTCTAGGCTTCCTCCCATTGAAATCTGATGTATAGCACTATATATAGTATATCGCCTATTCCTCCCAAACAGACCGCAGTGGTTTATACACATGTCAAGATGGGTTTTTTCGATAGTAGGTTTTTAATACTATTATGCCGACTTTTATCTCTAATTGATGTAACTTGATGTTTTTGCATAGGTTGGATAAGCACTAAACTTTTCTAAAGTTTTCCGGGCATTGTAGTCGATACCAATATTAGTAGGTTGTTTTGGGCCTCAAAAGGGATTTAGGGGACACACAAGATATAGTGGTTATTGGCTTTGAGCGAAAAGACGGACATTTTCGCCTTAAAGCTTGTCATGCAAGGTATTTGAATGGCAGAATTTGATTCTAACAGTCGATTTGAAAGAGAAAATCGCCAGGTTGATCCGGTCGGAGAGGTTCTTGCTCCCGATAAGGATATGGTGATGGAGCAAATTCTTGACAATATCAACACCACGCCTATCGGCCAAGTGTTAAGAAAAATTGCTTCGCTGCCGGAAGTTCGCAAGGAAAAAGTTCTTGATGTCCGTCGGCAGCTTACGGAAGGTAAGTATGATCTCGATGAGCGTTTAGATGTTGCTCTCGATAAGGTTCTTGAGTATCTTACGGCATAGGAGCTACGAGACTATTTCAGGAATATCATCATCCGGATTATCCATTTCTACTGGCTTGTAGTCCGGCTGCTTTGACTTTTCCAATTCTTCTTTGAAAGCCGATATAACTTTCTCCTGAATTCTCTTCCTGCAATCGGAATTAATCGGATGAGCCATATCAGCGTGCAATTTCATTCTGCCTTTAAAATCCTTTCTTGCACGGTTATCTTTAAGAGCTGTTCCACAATTATTGCAGTATCTGGCTCTGAGATGGTTTTTGCCCCCGCATTTTTCGCAATGGTCGCTCATTTTCCTCGAAGGCATAGCAACGAAGTAACCGTTCGTTCCTTCGATGATTTTGATGTCACGAACGACAAACTCGTTGTCCATCGTTATCGAGCAAAAAGCTTTCAGCCTGTCATCCTTGTTGCTCACCATTTTGACTCTGACCTCACTGATTTCCATTTTCTTTGCCTCGCATAAAAGTTTACCATCTATTGTTTCTGATAATAATGCTTTTGCATCCGAGTTTATCCGTAAGTTCGCGCATGCCTTCTCTGGCTTCTTCTTTATCCCCGCTCTCAATGATACAAAACATCGCTGATCCGCTACCGCTTAGACAACAAGGCCCAATACCTAACGACTCAATAGTCTCCTTCAGTTCGGCAAGACTTTCTTCCAAGTCGAAACAACTTTCTGCCAGCATATTTGTGCACATTTTAACAGCCAAATCAATCCTGTTTTCAAGGATATAGTTTTTTATCCGAATATTGAGCTTTTTGTAGAGATGCCGGTTGTGCCGGTAATTAGCGTAAACCATTTTAGTAGAGACACTTACATCAGGAAGTATTAAAAGAGCAGTAAAGTTGAAAATTTCATCTAATTTTTTTACTTTTTCTCCTTTTCCCGTACAAAATGCCAGCGGACCACCCAAAAAGAAAGCGACATCACTACCTAATTTCGCCGCTGATTCGAAGAGGTTCTTTTGGTCGAGATCTAATTTAAAGTAGTGGTTTACGCCGATAAGAGTAGCCGCTGCATCGCTGCTTGCCGAGCCGAGTCCTGTCCCTGCGGGGATATTTTTTGTCAGCGTAATTCTGACATCAGGCGTCAGGCCGCAACTTTCCAGCAGGCTTTTGGCAGCTCTGTATACGAGATTATCTTCGCCCGCCGGCGCCCAGTTCGGCCCCCGGCAGGTCAATTCGATGCCGGTTTGCCGGCCTGGCTGGATGAGTATTTCATCATACCAGTCAATTTTTGCCATGATTGTTTCTATCTCATGGTAACCGTCGGGCCGCTTACCGGCTATTAAGAGTGACAGGTTTATTTTAGCCGGCGCCAGCACTAATAACCCGTCACCAACAGTAGTAATCTGTTCTCTGCTATCCATAAACAAGTTTCAAATCATATCTTATTTTTTTGACTATAATAGCATAACGAGTCTGGATTAAGCAGGACCTCTGATAATTCAGATCGGTTCGCTGAAGTTATGCTATAAAGCTGTATTTTTCTTTTTGCGCTTTTTCTGCGCGTTGAGGGTGTTTCTCTCCCAGAACACACCATCCTGGTACCCTTGAATCGTTCCGTCAAGCCCGGCCCGGCTCAGGCGTTTTGCAGCGAGCAGGCAATATTCTGTTTCAATTTCAACTCCGAGAAATTTACGATCCAGCTTATTTGCTGTCACGACACTGCTACCCACACCCATAAACGGATCAAATACAAGGTCACCTCGCTTTGTGCTTGCCAGAATCAATTTGGCTAATAATTTTTCCGGCTTCTGTGTCGGATGGTCCGTGTTTTCCGGCATTGACCAGAACGGAACCGTGATATCATTCCATAAATTCGACGGATGGGTCAGTCGAAACTGGCCGACGGATGTCTCCTGCCAATCCTTCGGGGCGCCGTTCGTGTCGGTGTATGGGGCGAGAACTCTGCGTTTCAGCTTCAAATTGTCCACGTTGAAAACATAGTCATTTGAAACTGTCGCAAACCAGATATCTTCCGAAGCGTTTTTCCAGTTCCTCTTTGCGCCCCTGCCTTTTTCTCTCTCCCAGGTAATCCGATTTCTTACCTTCAGCAGCTTATCCAGCACAAGATGAACGGCTGTTGACGAGCACCATTCCGAGCAGACATAGACCGATGCGGTTTTTTTTAGTGTGGGCAGTAATTTAACCAGAAGGTCCTCAAACCATTCGGCGTACATGGCAATGCTCTTTTTCCTGAAGGTAGTCGAAGTAAAGGTCTTGGTCAGATTGTAGGGCGGGTCCAGTATCAGCAAGTCAACAAAGCCCTCCGGCAGCAAATCAAGGACGCCAAATATATCCTGGTTTACTATTTTATTGCTGAGAGCATCTATCTCCACAGGATTAGAAATGTGAATTAAATCTTTGCTGTACCGATCTGTTTCTGCTCGGCTAAGCGTGATTGTTCGATTCCTATGTGCTCGAACCTTATTCACATGACTGACCCTGCCGGTTTGAGAAATTTCCGCTTTATGCCGATTCTTTTTTTACCTTTTGTTTTGCCGTGAATAAATCGGCCTTGCGTTCGACGATTTCGCGAGTAATGACGTATTTCACCGGCTTCGGCTCTTCCGGCAGTTGATACATCAAATCAATCATGAGTTCTTCGGTGATCGAACGCAGCGCCCTTGCGCCGGTGTCGCGCTTGAGCGCTTTCTTTGCCAACGCATGCAAGGCTCCGTCCGTAAACTCAAGCTCGGCGTTTTCCATCTCAAAAAATCTCTGATACTGCTTGCACAAAGCGTTTTTCGGCTTGGTCAATATGTCGATAAGCGCCGCTTCGTCGAGAGCAGAGAGCGTCGTGATGACCGGAAGTCTTCCAACCATTTCGGGAATCATCCCATACTCGATGATATCTTCCGGAATAACCTGGTTCAGGATATCGCTGAACTCGGCCTTTTCGTCTTTTTTACCGGCCAGTTCCGAATCGAATCCGATCATTTTTTTGCCGAGCCGCGTCTTAATAATATTTTCCAGCCCAACAAAAGTTCCGCCGCATATAAAAAGTATCTGTGTGGTGTCGATTTGTATGTAGGATTGTTCCGGATGTTTTCGTCCGCCTTGTGGCGGGATGTTGGCGGTAGTCCCTTCGAGCATCTTCAGCAGTGCTTGCTGGACACCTTCTCCGGAGACATCACGAGTTATCGAAATATTTTGAGATGTTTTGCCGACCTTATCTATTTCATCGACATAAACGATGCCCCGCTGTGCGGCTTCGATGTCGTAGTCGGCAGCCTGCAGTAAACGCAGCAGGAAATTCTCGACGTCTTCACCGACGTACCCCGCCTCGGTAACTGTGGTCGCATCACATATTGCGAACGGCACCTCCAACTCACGGGCAAGTGTGCGGGCAAGCAGTGTTTTACCCGAGCCGGTCGGGCCAAGGAGCAGAACATTCGATTTATCTATCTCGACATCACTGTCGTTACTATCGCTGTGCAGCAGCCTTTTATAATGGTTATGCACCGCAACCGAGAGATATTTTTTGGCGTGTTCCTGACCGATGACATATTGGTCCAGGTATTCTTTAATTGCTTTGGGTCTCGGCATTTCCTTTAAGCTAACGCCGCCCTTGGTCGCCCGTTTGCGATCCTGCCGGATGATATTATGGCATAGTTCCACACATTCGGGACAGATAAAGACCTTATCCGGACCCTCTATAAGCGTATCAGCCTGACTTCCCGGCTTGCCGCAAAAGCTGCAAATTGCTTTTGTCTTCCTGTTATTTGATCTTTTGGCCATTTCAACTTTCCATTATCAAGTTAAATATCTGTTAATTATCATGCGTGGGGTATTATAGTACAAGAAGGCCACTCAATCAAGTCATTTAAGTGCGTGAATCAGCTGGTTGTCCGAAGCCTCTCTATTCGGCCTTGCCGTGCGTCAACTGACTCTTCTTAAGTGAGAGCTTCCAGATGACCTCGTCATCAATACTGATGATCTGGTACGTAGCTTCCGGGTCTGTTTTCGTGGTATCGAACGTGAGCAGTCCGAAAGAGCATTTTTTATTGTAGCCGAACAAGGCGCCGGGCATGATCTTGTGGGTATGGATGTTGGTTAGTTTTGAGCTTTCGAACTCATACAGGTCATATCCGTTCTCTCGTTCGATTTTCCACGCATCCGAGCGATGACGGTCGGCGGAGATAAGAATGACGCCGTCAATCCGGTTGGCTTCCAGAAAGGAGAATATCTGTTCTCGTTCTGCCTTGTAGCCCTGCCACGGATCCCGGCTGCCGGGCTTGGCGCCCAGTGCCCAGGGCACCGGTGAAGCCAGAACCTTAAACGTCGCCCTGGAAGATTTCAGCTTTTCAAACAGCCATTTTTTCTGGGCGGCGCCGAGCATCGAGGGATCTTCGCCTCGTGGCTTGTCGCGGTAATACCGGCTGTCCAGCATGAAAAAGTCAACGTCACCGATGGAGAAATCGAACCAGCAGCCGGGCTGCTTTTCTCCGCCGCCATAATATGGATTGTTCCAGTTGTTGATAAACGTGCGCCAGACCGGAATCTTCCATTCGGGCGTGTAAATTTCCGGACCGCCCCCGGCGTCATTAGTCGTAAAGTCGTGGTCGTCCCAGATAGCGAAGATGGCAGTGGATGCGACAAAATCCCGGAATTCAGGACGGGATTGACGCCGATAGTAACAATATTGCTGCACGGCGGGCCTTGTCGGATTATCGATATAGACATTGTCGCCGAGCAGAAGAAATGCAGGCAGCTTGTGGCCGGCGATTGTATTCCACATTCTTTCGTATTGCGGCGTGAATCCGGCGCCGCCTCCGAAGCCAACTTGGAATTTTATCGGCCTGCCGGAAGGACTAAACGTACTGAAGCGCCCCCCTTCGAACTTTTGGCCGCCGTTAATACGAAGCTCGTATTCGTATAACGTGCCGGGCTTCAAGCCCTCAACTGGGATTACTGCCGTGAAATCCCGTTTGCTGCTCGTCTTTCCATCTGCTCGAATTTGGAAAGAGTCACCTGTGCCGGAGCTTTTCACAATGATTTCGACGGGGACTTCATTGACCGTACGAACCCAGATTTTAGCACTGCTCTCGGTCACACAGCCGAGCATTGGACCGTGCAGTAGTTCCACGGCGTATTTTTCAGCGAGCACCTTGAATTGTGGACTGCTTGTTAAAGGTTTCAACAGGCCCCTCGGACCAGCAAGGAAACGGGCAAAAGGCAGCCCCTCGTCAACCGCTTTCTGAATGTATTTGACGGCCTTGTCAATCTCCTGCTTTTGAGCGTAGGCAACCGCCATGCCATACATCGATTCGAGATCCTTCGGGTGCTTTCCGAGATAATCCACATAATGTTCGATGGCCGCATCATACCTGCCGTCAACGATGTCGGAAACTGCGTCTCTGCCTTGCTTTTTGTATTGCTCGGCGGCATGTATGGCCGGGCTGGGAAAAATTACTGTCAGAATTATAAATATTAATACACAGAATTCTAAGCTACGATGCATTTTAGTGCTGCAACTATTACACTCAATCATGGCTGTTATTTCTGGCGTATTCGCCTCCCTTGTGTAGAGCCTTGATATTGACCGGCAGAGTTTGATGGTACCGTTTGGCGAGAACATCCGGCAGGGCCTGGGCCGCAGCGTCCGGAGTGAGGTGCCCTCGCTTTTGCAGGTATGCACCCAATGCCACCATATTGGCGCTCTTGGGATTGCCTAATTCAACGGCTACTTCGTCGGCAGGCACTGAAACAACTTCGATCGAATCATCCAGTTCCGGATCGACGTCGATCAAAGAGCTATTCATTATAAGAAGTCCGCCATTCTTGAGACGCGGTGCGAATTTCTTAAGCGACGCCTTATTCAGGACAATCAGCGAATCCGGTCTGCCAACGAGCGGACAGGCGATTTCGTTCTCGGCGATTATTACCATACAATTCGCGGTTCCGCCGCGAACCTCTGCACCGTAAGAGGGCATATAAGTTACCTCTTTGCCGGCTTTCATCGCTGTCTGGGCGAGCAGCTTGCCGGTCAGCATGATTCCCTGCCCGCCAAAACCGGAGATAATAATCTCCTCGCAAAAATAGTTTGCTACCATTGTCAACCCTTCAATCGTCCGAGAGGAAAGACCTTCATCATATTGCTTTCGATCCATTCCATCGCTTTTGCCGGGCTCATCCGCCAGTAAGTCGGGCACGGAGAGAGCACCTCTACCAGCGACATACCCTCAGCGCCTTTGAGCTGCAACTCGAAGGCATGCTTGATTGCTTTCTTTGTTTTACGGATATTAGCGACGTTGCTCAGCGCGCAGCGTTCGATATAAGTCGTTCCCGGCAATGTCGCCAGGAGTTCAGAGACCTGAAGCGGATAGCCCTGCTCGGCGGCGGTCCGGCCCTTTGGCGTCGTCGCTGTCACCTGGTCGAGCATCGTCGTGGGGGCCATTTGCCCGCCGGTCATTCCATAGACGGCATTATTAATGAATATGACCGTAATCTGCTCGCCCCGGTGTCCGGCGTGTAAAATCTCTGCGGCCCCGATACTTGCCAGGTCGCCGTCGCCCTGATATGAAAATATGATTTTGTCCGGGTTGGTTCTTTTCATTCCCGTCGCAACCGCCGGGGG
>CBDVBU010000026.1:0-17554 GCA_965372295.1 uncultured Phycisphaerae bacterium | reverse complement strand
GGAGATTCTTACCAAACCAGGATTGCCCCTGAAAAAACCCGGCGAATAGAAACGCTTGAGCTGCAGGAGGCCAGGGACGAAGAAAAAACCCTAACGGACGTTAATGATGCCAATGAAGTGCCGCCAAAAGAACTTGAGTTGACTTTGGAACAATGTCGAGCGCTTACGCTGGAGAATAACCTTGATCTGAAGGTGCAGCTTATCAATCCTGCTGTTGCCGCGGAAAAGGTCAGCCAGCAGGAGGCCCAGTTCGAGGCGGCGTTCTACTCTAATCTGACATTTTCAAAGACGGATACACCAACGGCTTCGTTTCTTGATGAAATTTCAGGCTCACAAGTCGATTATGTCGCCACAGGTCTTGGTGTTCAGATCCCTTTGCGAACCGGTGGAACGGTAAACTTTGACTTAGCCGACAGCCGTGTCAAAACGGGCTCTCCCTACTCGGTATTTGATCCTTCTTATGGCTCGGACATGTCAGTTTCGATTAGTCAGCCACTGCTTCGGGGCGCCGGAAAGCGTGCTAATACTTACGCGATTCGTATCGCCGAGTATGAGCGGCAGATAACCGATGCAAGAACGAAACTTGAAGTTATACGAGTTATCGCAGACGTGGATCGTGTGTACTGGCGACTTTATGCGGCCAAGATGGAATTGGATGTGCGGAAAAAGCAATATGACCTGGCTAATGCCCTGTACGAACAAGCTGTTCGCTTTGTGGCTGCCGGCGAGAAACCTCAGATAGAGATTATTCGTACCGAAGCCGGAGTCGCACAGCAGCTTGAGGCTATTATTTTAGCTGAAAACAACGTGCGCGATCGAGAACGTGACCTCAAGCGAACGCTTAATAAGGCGGGCCTGGGAATGCAGACACCCACGGTGCTGATACCTGTCACCGAGCCGGACCCTGTCCTTTATGAGCTGAAAAAAAAGCAATTGGTGGCAACAGCCATGGACAATCGGATGGAAATGCTCGAATTGGAGCTGCAAATCGCTGAAGATTTCGCTACAGTCGATTACATGCGGAACCAGTCGCTGCCTTTGGTCACGATGGATTATAGGTATAATGTGAACGGCCTGGGCGGTACGAGAGACGACTCATTCGATTTGCTTTTCGACAAGAGATTCGAGGATCATCGAATCGGGCTGCAGTTGTTGGTGCCGCTGGGAAATGAAGCCGGAAAGAGTCAGCTTCGGCAGGCCTTTTACCAGCGCAGGCAGCGGTTGGCCAGCCGCGATAGTCGTGAAGCACTTATTGAACTTGAAGTGCTCAATGCTATCGATCAGCTTGAGGCGAACTGGCAGCGCGTTTTGGCCAGCAGGCAAAGGGCGATCCTGGACGGACGGCTGTTCGATGCCGAAAAACGCCAGTTTGAACTCGGCATGGGGACATCTACCGACGTACTTCAGGCGCAGACAAATTTTGCCGAAGCTCAAAGAGCCGAAATCCTGGCGCTGGCCGAATACCAGATAGCGCTTGTCGATTTGGCTTATGCCACCGGTACACTACTCGGCGCTGCAAAGATACGATGGGAACCTATTGTGCTTCCGGATAATATATAGTAATATGTGCCTGATTTCAACTTTACATGGCTCACGGTTTGTTTTTGAAAGGGCATATCATGGAAGAACAGAACGTCGAAGACAACAGAAATGTTGAAGAGAAGAGTGATTCCAAAAGCGCAAAAAGGAAAAAGAAAATCATCTTCTGGATTTCAGGACTCGTCGGACTGATAGTTATAGTATGGCTTCTAATTCATTTCCTGATTCCCAAACCGTCCGAAATCGAGTGGATGTCAAATAAGATGATAGCCGTATATATCGCTATAGGCCTGGTCGCAGCCGCAGTCGGGGCATGGTTCATCCTTCGCAAAACTCTCAGAACAAGATTGAGAATGCAGAAGGCAATCAGGCTGGACCCGGACATAAATGACTGGCTTGTTGTCTTTAACTGGACGCCAAAGGTACTTTATGTCCCCACTATCGTTGCCTCGTTCCTGGCGGCGGGATTCTCATGTTTTAACAGTATCTCCGGAACTGCCGTAGGAGGTATCTGGTTTGCCGTATTCTTCCTGAACTTTCTCATAGAAGAATACAACATCAGCATTAAGATACTGCTGATAACAATTGTAAGTTTGGGATTCTTCCTCTTATGGCTGCATCTGCTTGGCTGGATCGTGCCCTTCCTAAAACTTTTCAGAAACATTGCCATATCTATGAACGCTACAGTCTATCTTCTTGTCGGCATAATCGGCCTGTTTACAATTCTGATTTCCTGGCTCAAAGGGCTTTTCTATTATGTGACGATAACGCCCAACTATATGAATCTGCAGGAAGGCCCGACCGAATCAGGAGAGCAAATAGGCAGGGAGGACTACAACACCCGCATCGATACGAGCGATTTCCTCGAACGGCTCATGGGCTTTGGAAGAATAATAATAACCTTTAAGGAGAGGAAAAGGCAGCCCATCGTCGTGCTCGTCTGGAAAATCCGAAGGAAGGCGCAACTACTTGAGAGTGTGCGGGCCAAATTTGCGATCGACCATCTGCAACAAACGCCAGCTCAGGCACAATAAAGAGGCAAAACGTTGTTCCTGCGTAAAGAAACGGGACGCGTTCCAAAAAAAGTGCGGAAGGCATTTCCTGCTTTAACCTGCCGGCGGTTTATTCGTCTACTTTAGGACAGGACAAAACATAGTCGATACAATCGCTTAACTTAGCTGTCGCTACAGCGACGGTGCTGTCGGCTGCACCGTAATAGAGGTTAATCTGATCGGTTTCCTTGTGGACGGTGGCGCCGTTGGGGAATATAACATCGCTGACATCGCCGATACGCTCGTAAGTCGCGCTTGGTCCAAGGACCCACTCATCGCTTCGGCGCAGGACTTTCCAGGGACAGTTCAAATCCAAAAGGGCCAAACCGACCCGGTATATCGCTCCTGCCGTCGTACTTCGAACGCCGTGGTAAAATAACATCCAGCCTTCCGTCGTTTCGATAGGCTGACAAGCCAGCCCAACTCTGTGACAATCCCAATAGGCCGTCCTGGTCATAATCAACGACCTGTGATCACCCCAGTGTTTCAGGTCGGGCGAGAAGCTGATCCACATATGAGCTTCGCCCCGGACAATGGGCCGGTGAATCAGCGCGAACCGTCCGTTAAACCTGCGCGGAAACAGGCAGGCATCCTTGTCCTCCGGCGGCAGCAGGGAACCCAGCCGGGCAAACGTCTTGAAATTCTTGGTAATCGCCAGCGAAACGACCGGGCCGCCCTCGCTGAAAGAAACGTAGGTAACGGCGAATTGCTTCTGCTCCTCCAGCCATACAATGCGAGGATCTTCCAGCCCCCACCTTTCCTCGCGAGAGCTTTGGTCGGCTTCGAGGGTCGGCGTAGCGTCAATCTCCCAGTTCGTGAATCCATCGGCACTGCGGGCGACCGTCAAATGAGAAAAGCCGCGCATATCCTCGACGCGAATCATCAGTAGAGTTTCATTATTTAACCTGGCTGCTGCGGGATTGAAAACGGCATTTGTCGGATAGGGCCAGTTCTCCGGCGTCATTATCGGATTGCCATCGTACCTCTTAAAAAGATCGTATGCTTTTTGTTGTCGTGAAAGCTCCAGCATAACTTCATTTCCCTAAAACGTAAAGGACGTTCTGCGTTCTCCGTGCTGTGTGCTGCAGAACGCAGCACGCCGAACTCAGAACGAGATATCACATCTTTAGCTTACATTAACTAATTTAATCGGCAAGATGAACAATTTCCTATGAATCAAAGTACGAAATTTAAATACCGTCCAACAAAAAAATCCCGATATTGTCAGGTATGCTCGAATAATAACGATTCTATTATGCAGCTTGGCTCGTTGTTGATATTGCCATACTATGCTTTGACTAACTGGGTTTCATACAGGCTTTGATATAATGCACAGGTTTTCATCAACTCATTGTGCTGGCCCTGAGCTATAATTCGTCCGCCATCCATGACTACTATCACGTCCGCGCTGATAACCGTGCTGAATCGGTGGGCAATGATAAAAGTCGTCCTGTTCTGCATGACTTCCTCGATAGCGTTATGGATCTTGGCTTCGCTGTCGGCATCGACCTGACTGGTGGCTTCGTCAAAAATCAAAATCGCAGGGTCCTTGAGAATCGCCCTTGCAATGACGATCCTCTGAAGCTGTCCGCCGCTTAGTCCCGTGCCGTGCTCACCTATTACCGTATCATAGCCTCGCGGCAGCGTGCTGACAAACTCGTGAGCATATGCTCGCTTGGCAGCTTTCTCAACTTCCTCGGCGGTGGCTCCCGCTTTGCCGTATGCTATGTTAGCCTCGATCGTATCGTTGAAAGTCACGATATTCTGGGTCACCATCGCAATCTGGCTCCGCAAACTAACGAGCGAAACCTCGCGAATATCTTTACCGTCTATCAAGATTTGTCCGCTGTCGGGGTCGTAGAGTCTGGGGAGCAGATTAGCCAGGGTGGTCTTGCCCGAGCCGTTCGGTCCTACAATGGCAACATTATGACCCGCCTGGACGGCAAGGTTTACCCCTTTTAGGACCTGTGACCGCTCGCCGGGATAAGTGAAAGCGACATCCACGAATTCGATCTTGTCCCTCGCAGGCTCAAGGGCCGGCGCCTTGGCCGTTTCGTCTTCGACCGGCTCGTCCATTACGGCAAAAACCCTCTCTGCCGCGGCGTTGGCTTCCTGGATTCTATTCCACACTCCACTGGCTTTTCGCACGGATTCGGCGGCGGCTCCCAGCAAAGCCAGAAGCAGAAAAAACTCCGTACCTTCTATCCGATTTTCAGCAGTCGTGCTTTGAGTGATCCAGTGTGCCCCCACGATCAGTGCCATAGCTCCGCCGATCATGCCGAAAACTTCCAGCGTTGGCGTCGTAGCCGCGTTGACTTTGGCGATTTTCAACAACTGTTTGAGCAACCTGTTGTTTATCGTCTTGAAACTGTTTCGTTCGTAGCTTTGCTGGTTATACACTTTGACGATCTTCAGACCAGCCATGACCCCATTGAGCTTGGCAAGCATCTGCGATCCGGCCACCAGTGATTTCTTCGTTGCTTTCTTCATTTTCTTGCCGAAAAAGGCTGTCAATCCCACCACAAACGGGCCCATACACAAAAAGATCAGTACGAGCTGCCAGCTCAGAACCATCGCACATATCAGCATGAACAGCGCGTTTAGCGGTTCGCGAAGGGCCCGTCCGAGCAGCGTTTTGATCGACGACGCTATCACATTCGTATCACGTATGATTCTGCTGATCGTGTCGGTCGGTCTTTCGCTGGCGAAGAATCCCATCGGCATTTCAATGGCATGCCCGAAGACGTCCTCGCGCATCCGAGTGATGGCCACCTGCATAACCTTGTGAGCCATGTAACCCTGGTAGAACTTCGCCAGGCAGCGAATGATAGTTATAACTCCCATCGCAAGAATAATAAAGACTACGGCGTCGGTCTTGTTGGTCTGGTCCTGTTCTCTCGGCAGAAAGCCCACCGTCCATTGGGCTTTCTCCGCAAGCGCCAGCTTGAGTGACCATCGACTCCTGCGAACGCTGCTCCAGTCCAGTCTCCTTATGAAATCATCGTTTGAAGGAGTGTTGAAAATAAGTGTCTCGAGCTTGACCACATTATCCCGGTCAAACCGTTTGACTAAAACGGCAATTGCGGCCTCTTTGCTGGTTGCCATTTCCTCCAACATTTTGGGTGCCGCAATCGTGGGATTGCTCTCTGAAGGCATGTGCGCGCCTACCCCAACGATTTTGTCGGCGTTCTGCAATCCCGCCAGGTGGGCCAGGCTGTCCTCTTCGACGCCTGTTACCAAAAGGCTGTGTGCCATTTCCAGTGCTTTGCCTGTAGTAATATCCGTCGCGTCAGGCAGGTAAATATTCACACCGTATTTCCAGTCACACGCCTTGCGGTCGACCCAACCGTGAAGCCCTTCCTGTCCCAACATAACTTTCATCAGTGGAATAATCGTCATGAAACTGACCGAAAGAAGGATTGCGACAATCATGGCGGTGCTGAAAACCACGATAAGTCTGGGCCACTGGGGCCAGATATATTTGAATATTCGCCTAAAGGCTTTCATCCAATAATTTTCTCCACAATATGAAGCTCGAATATTACTGCTGCCGTATCGTCAAAAGCTCCAAATCTATGCCTCATACCCTTATCAGCAATTCAATACAATCCGGGCACACTAACAAACTTCCATATGTCGGTCAAGCCTAAAGGTATTGACTCCAAATGCCAATTTTGTTAGTCTGTTTGCTTTTTAAGGAAGCCATTAAATGAAAATAGACTATCTGATTTTGGGTGGGTACCAGACCAACTGTTATATTCTGCGCAACCCTTCGACTTCGCTCAGGGTAAAGGGTTCTTCATGCCGAGCGGAGACGAGGCAGGCTAAGGATTGCCTGATAATCGATCCCGGCCTCGAAGCCGGTGAACTGATCGAATTTCTCGATGAGCAAAAACTGAATCCGGTTGCCGTGGTTCTAACTCACGGCCACATCGACCACATCGCAGGCGTAGCAGCATTACGGAGCCGGTTCCCCGAAATCAAGGTTTACATTCACAATCTCGACGCCGAAATGCTCACAGAACCGAATATAAATCTCTCCGCCATGGCCGGCGCAGCGTTCATCACCGAGCCGGAAGATGTATCCTTAAAAGAGCGGGACGTAATCGACCTGGCCGGCGTAAAATTACTTGTACTCCACACCCCCGGCCACACGCCGGGCGGCATCAGCCTGTATTCAAAGGAAGATGGCGTCGCCTTTGTCGGCGACACCCTTTTTGCCGATTCGATTGGCCGGACAGACTTCCCCGGCGGCAGCATGTCACAACTGCTGACTTCCGTCAGAGAAAAACTCTTCACCCTGCCCGAAGAAACAAAAGTTTACCCCGGCCACGGCCCCGAAACAACAATCGCCGCCGAAAAAGCACACAACCCATTCTTTTAACTGAAATAGCAATCATTAATCACTAATCATTTTATTGAGGGTGCGATATTTCGCACCGCTTGCCTTTACAGAATGATCTTTTTCTTGATTGTGCGTATTTGCCAATATGGCTGTGGTATCAGAACTTTACTTTGGCAGTGTGAAGAAGAATGTGCTTCCTTGGCCGACTTCGGATTCCACCCAGACCCTGCCTTCGTTCAGTTCAACAAGCTTCTTCACAATCGAAAGTCCTATGCCGGTACTTTCAATCCCATTGGGTGGTGAAATCGTCTTGAATATCTTGAAAATTCTTTCAAAGTGCCTCTGCTGAATTCCGGGTCCGTTATCGGCGACGCTGAATTTCCAAAAGTAATCCTCCTCTGCATAGCCGACTTTGATTTGTCCCTTAGGCTTGTCCATATATTTGACGGCGTTGCTTAGCAGGTTCTGAAAAACCTGTATGGTGTGTGTTCTTTCGCACATTAGGGCAGGCAATCCGTTTTCGACGGTTATTTCAATATTTTCCGGAGGTGCAATTATGGAAATCACCTCCAATAGAACTGCGTTCAAATCGACTTGTTGCTTCTTTTGGTCGCTTTGTCCGAGCCTGGAATATTGCTGGATTCTATCGATCAGATTGCTCATTTGTTTTACTCTTGTAGTGATTAGCCTGACTTGTTCTTTGCCCACTTCATCAAACTTATCAGCATAGTCCATTACTAACCAATCAGCCAAGGTTCCAATTCCCCGCAATGGTGTTTTTAGGTCGTGAGCTGCTATGTAGGCAAACTCATCAAGCTCCTTGTTCGCTCGGCTCAGCTCCCGCACGCTTGATTCCAAATCTATGTTGAGCTTTTCCAGGTTCTTTTCGGCCTTCTTGCGCTCCGTGATGTCTACGCACGCCCCGATCCACTTGCGCGGATGTCCCTCACTATCCAATACCGGCAGTCCATGCTCCGCCCAGTAACACCAAGTGCCGTCTTTTCGCTGTATACGGTACTCTCCTTGAATGCTGTCGGCAGACTCCCGATGCCATTTCATAGAATCTGCAAGTCTTGCCTGGTCATCAGAATGAATCCGATCCGCCCATGCTTCCATGATCCTCGGAAACCCGCCCGATTCAAAACCAAGCGCCCCATCGATGTCTCCGAACCAGTCCAGACGGTCGGTTGCGATATCCCACTCATAGATTAAGTCACTTGTGGATTCGGCGACGAGTCGGAATCGTTCCTCACTTTGGCGCAACTCTGCGGTCCTTTCCTGCAGCTCCTTTTGTGCAGTGACATCGTAAAGAACACCTTGACTTCCACTTATTTCGCCTTTGATGTTCTTGGTGGGAGTTGAAAACAGAGTAACAAACAATCTCTCGCCCCTGGCGGTTTTCAGAGTCAGCTCTTTGACGTTCACACTTGCTATGTTCAACTGGCCCAAAAGCTGGTCCCGCTCCCGATGATCGTCCCAAAACCGTTCCGGCAAAAACGGCTTGTTCATAAGTTCATCCGGGTCGGGCACACCCAGCAATTTTATGAACGCAGGATTAACGTAGGTTGTATTAAGATCCAAATCGACTGTATAAATACAGTTGCTGGACTCGCTCAGAAGCCTGAGATAGTTTTGTTCCTCTTCCTGCAGCGTGACTTTGATTGCCTTTAGGATATCCGTCTGAGTTATGACCCCACGCAGAGTTTCATCATCCACAACAACCAGCCGACGAATTCCTATCTTTTCCAGTAATCTTCGCGCGCTTAGAACCGAGTAGTCGGAAGGTACGGTTACGACCGGAGAAGACATTACATCCTTCAAGCTGACCTGGGCAGGGTCTCGTTTCACCGCAACGATTCTTTTGATGAGGTCTCGTTCTGTGAAGATCCCCACAACGGCATCGTTATCCATGGCGACCAGACAGGATATGTCTTGAGAAGCCATAAGCTCTGCCGCCTCTCTGACATTCTCCGAACTGGCTATAACCGCCACATCACTCGACATTATCTCCGACACTTCCTTCGACAGGGTATAAGATGCCAGAACTCGAATCATGTCGCTTTGTGTTATGATGCCAACCGGCTGTTCTTCCTCCAGAACCACAAGTCGCCTGATGTTCTCATCTTCCATAATCTTGCCGGCTTCCATGACCGAAAGATTACGGGGAGCGCTCCGGACGGGAGACGACATGATCTGCTCTACTTTCATCTTGCGGAAATCATGTCCGTCAGCTACAGCCTTCTTCAGCATGTCCGTCTCTGTAACAATTCCTGATAAACACCCATTATTTGAGACAATAAGACAGGATATGTTGTTACTCGACATGATCTTCGCAGCCGAAACCAAGGTGCTTCCCGGACTAACAGCAGCGACATCTCTGCTCATTATATCTCCCACCTCCAGCCATGTTCGGGGGGTGGCCGTCAGAGTACTGGAACGACTATCTCTTATCTGGCTTTCGACTAATTCACTTGGTAGTGATCCGACCCTGTGTTCTACCATTGTGCTCTCCTTTGTTTTGGAAGCCTGTCATTTGTTTTCCCAAGACGTCCAGAAAAAGCCATGTATCAGAGTTGATGCAATGTATCAGATATCATTCAGATATTGGTGTTACACTGCACCTTAGATTGCCAAATAGTAACGCCCAAGTTTCTTGCCCCGATCCTATATCGGCCATTAGTGAAGGGAATATAGCTTAATCAGCTTTTTAAACGAAAAATACGTATTATTACGTATATGAGAAAATATAGAGAATAAGCCTTTCTATCCCGCTAAAATGGCCATAAACTCAAAGTCTTATGGTCCAGTTGACTATATAACCAAAAAAAACTGCAAAGCGGAGGGAGAAGTCCTCTGGACTCCTCATGGAGAATTCAGGAACAAGAATAGGTTAGCAAACATCCTCTCACGAAGATTTTTATCGGAATTTATTCGGTATTTTGTGTTAATATTTGTATAGTACTTAACGAATATAGTATGTAGTATGTCGTGCTTGGAATGGAGAACTTCGTTATTTATTACTCAAACTGACCGCTCTTGAGCCAAACTGCGATGTAAGTGCTTCTTTGATAAGAACATAAAGCAGCCTGTCATTTCTGTGAAAACAGGGATCCAAAACCGCGACAGTAGCCTGGATTCCCGCTTGCGCGGGAATGACACAGGGGGGTCGGTCAGTTTGGGTAAATCGGGGGACACCATACCTATATCTCCCTTTCGCCAGCCTGGTTGTCTCGTCTGTAACCATCCACAAGACATATTATATCAAACCTGGGTGTGTTTGAAAAGCGTTTCAGACAGGATTTGCAGGATTTATGCAGATAAGAACCTTGTTATTGACTATTTGCGATTTACTATTGACTATTTCTCTGAGTTCTCGGTGCCCTCTGTGGCCCAAAAACCTCGTTTATATGCGTCAATCAGCGTTAATCGGCGACCCAAGAAAACGATTATTGATTATTGACTAATCTTTCAAGAGCTAACATACAATAGCTTTGTATTCAGTGTCTCTTAGGGCCGGTCTTGCCAGCCAGTCAGGCCCAGTTTGCACAAACAAAGCGCTACTAAAAAATAACTTGATATGGCGTCCAGTATAGCTATATTCTCATTTAGGTTGGATTATGAAATAGAGACAGATAAAAATATATCGAGATATTCGAATCGTACATGCGATTGGAATAGGGAGTGTTTCCAGGTAGCAAAAATAGCACAGCTACGTTTTACATGGACTATTCAGAAGGGGATATAACTATGATTATTCAAAACAAAACCAAACAGATGTCACTTATACTTTGTCTGCTGCTTTTCTTGTCCGGGGCTATACAAGCTCGGGAATATCATGTTTCAGTTAAGGGTATTGATACGAACAAAGGGACGGCAGAAACTCCTTTTCAAACAATTTCCAGGGCGGCGGAGGTTGCACAGCCCGGCGACTTTATAACAGTGCATGAGGGAACCTATCGTGAACGGATTAATCCGCCGCGTGGCGGACAGTCCGATCAGAAGCGCATCGTTTACCAGGTCATTCCCGGCGATAAAGTTGTTATCAAAGGCTCCGAAGTCATCAAGGGCTGGCAGAAGGTGAAAAACGATACATGGAAGGTCGTCATTCCCAATAGCTTTTTCGGGGATTTCAACCCGTACAATGATTTGGTTCACGGCGACTGGTTCAATCCAAAGGGCCGGGACCACCACACGGGTGCGGTTTATTTAAATGGCCATTGGCTGACCGAAGCAACCAATCTGAATGATGTGCTCAAACCCATCACAAGCACCCCGCTGTGGTTCGGACAGGTGGATAAAACGAATACCACGATCTGGGCACAGTTCAGCCAAGTCAATCCCAACGAGGCCGAGGTCGAGATCAACGTCCGCCAAACGGTGTTCTACCCCGAGAAACCCGGCGTCAATTTCATCACTGTGCGCGGCTTTACAATGATGCACGCGGCCACGCCCTGGGCGCCGCCCACGGCAGAGCAGATCGGCCTGATCGGCACCCACTGGAGCAAGGGATGGATAATCGAGAACAACGATATCCGCTATTCGACGTGCGTGGGAATCACGCTCGGCAAGCACGGCGATAAATGGGACAACACGTCGGCGAATACCGCCGAAGGCTACGTCAAAACCATCGATCGCGCCCTGGAAAAAGGCTGGTCGAAGGAAAACATCGGTCATCATGTAGTGCGGAACAACCATATCTCGCATTGCGAGCAAGCTGGACTCGTCGGGAGCATGGGCGCAGTGTTCAGCACCATCACCGGCAACGTCATCCACGACATCCATATCCGGCAACTGTTTTCGGGGGCCGAGATGGCCGGTATCAAGATTCACGCCGCGATTGATACCGAGATTGCCTGCAATCACATCTACCGTACAAGCCGGGGTATCTGGTTAGATTGGATGGCGCAGGGCGCGCGAGTAACCAGAAACCTTTTACATGATAACAACGCTTCAGAGGACCTTTTTATGGAGGTCAACCACGGGCCGTTCCTAATCGACAACAATCTCTTTCTTTCGGGCCGTTCGCTGTTTGACATGTCGCAAGGTGGGGCATACGTGCACAATTTGTTCGCTGGTCGCATCTTGCTTCGGCCTGAGTTGCGACGTGAGACCCCGTTCCACAAGGCGCACAGCACTGAGCTGGCGGGCCTCCGGAATATCCAGGGCGGCGATGACCGGTTCTACAACAACCTGCTTATCCAGCCGGGCGGTTTGGACGGATATGACAAGGTAACGTTGCCCATGCAGATAGAAGGCAATGTTTACTATAATGGTGCAAAACCTTATCTTAAAGAAACAAATTGCCTGGAGAAAGCAGAGTTTAATCCGGAAGTCAAGGTTATTGAAGAAGACGAAAGTGTGTTTCTCCACATTACGTTGGATGATTCTGTGCATGCTTTAGATAATCCATTGGTGACAACAACGCTGTTAGGCCGGGCCATAATGCCGAACGCGGCCTATGAAAATCCCGACGGTACACCCTTGAAAATCGATACCGACTATTTCGGAAAAAAGCGAAGTGAAGCAAATCCATCTGCTGGCCCCTTTGAGAATCCTGGAGAGGGAAAGCTTACACTGAAAGTATGGTAAAGTTTATAAACGAAGGAGTGGACAGCAAGAACAATTTGCAGTTTGACACCACGCCTGAGCAAGCCGATGAAGAACGCAATACGCACGACGTAATACGAGATCAGAAGTTGTTATTGAAGTAATCGGGCTTGCCGTCGTCGCTGTCGTAGATTGTCGCTTCTTCGGTATCTGCGTCGACTCTGATACGCTCGATTCGCTCGGCCTTTTTCGTGTTGCTGTCGATTGTGACGAGGACTCCGTTCATTTTCACGTCGCCGGTCGCTATCTCGAACGGAAAAGGCATCTGGGTCCTGAACGCCTTCAAGACGCTCTCGACGCCGCGACCGAGCACAGAATCGTGGGCGCCAGTCATGCCGATATCGGTGATATACGCGGTGCCTTTGGGCAGAATTCTCTCGTCGGCGGTTACGACGTGGGTATGAGTGCCGAAACACAAGCTCGCCCTGCCGTCGAGATGATAACCCATAGCGATTTTTTCGCTGGTCGCCTCGGCGTGGAAGTCGACGATGATAATGTCGGCCTTTTGTTCGAGCTGTGGCAGGATTCTGTCAATAGCATCGTATGGACAGTCGCCGGGCTTCATGAAAAGACGCCCTATCAGAGCAACGATTGCTACGGTCGGGCCTTTGCCGGTCTTGTAGATCGCAAAGCCTTTGCCGGCCGCATGTCTGGAGAAATTGGCCGGCCGAACGATGTTGTCAGCCGTTTCCAGCGTCGGTATGATTTCCCTTTTACGGTAGGTATGGTCGCCCAAAGTAATGAGGTTTACGCCGTACCGCAGCAATTTGTCGTAGATTTGCCGCGTCAGGCCCGATCCGCCGGCGGCGTTTTCGGCGTTGGCTATGACGCAATCAACGCCATGCTCTTTGACAATAAGCCGTAGCTTATCGGCAATAATCCGCCTGCCGGGCCGCCCGACTACGTCACCTATACAAAGGATATTAAGTTTCATTTTCGTATTGAATCCTGCGTATCGAGTATATCGAGGCCCTGATCGTATGCGTAGGACAGATCAAATGCATCCATTACGCAATACGCAATACGATATACGCAACACGATATTATTTAGCGTATTCGACGCAGCGTACTTCTCGCAGCAACGTTACCTGGATCTCGCCGGGATAGGTCATTTCGTTCTCGACCTTGTTGGCAATATCGCGGGCGATTTTCATAGCCGATTCGTCGTCAATTTCTTCGGCACTAACGATGACCCGGATTTCCCGCCCGGCCTGGATCGCGTATGCGTTTTCAACGCCCTTGAAGCCGCTGGCAATCTCTTCGAGTTTTTCCAGCCGTTTGATATACCTTTCGAGCGTTTCTCTCCGGGCGCCGGGTCGCGAAGCGCTGATTGCATCGGCGGCGGCGACCAGCGGAGTATAAGGATTATCCGGCGGAATGTCGCCGTGGTGCCCTGCGACGGCATTAAGAACAACCGGCGATTCATTGAAGCGTTTGAGATAATTCATGCCTATAGTCGGGTGGTTGCCTTCGACGTCATGGTCGATTGCCTTGCCGATGTCATGCAGCAGTCCGGCACGCCTTGCCAGCGAGCCGTCCAGGCCAAGCTCATCGGCCATGACCTGAGACAGAAATGCTACCTCGACACTGTGTCGCAGGACGTTCTGGCCGTAACTTGTCCTGTAGCTCAAAGCACCCAGCAAACTAATTATCTTGTTGTTCAATCCCCGGATATTGGTCTCGACGGTGGCTTCTTTGCCAATCTGCAACAGCTTATGGTTGACGTCCTTTTTGGTCTGAGTGACAAGCTCTTCGATCCTGGAAGGATGTATTCGTCCATCCTGTATGAGCCGCTCCATCGAGAGGCGTGCGACCTCGCGTCTGACGGGATTAAATCCGCTGACGACAATCATCCCGGGAGTATCATCGACAATGACATCGACGCCGGTGGCCTTCTCAAAAGCGCGAATATTGCGGCCCTCCCTGCCGATGATTCTTCCCTTCATATCGTCATTGGGTATCTCGACGGTCGAGACGGTTGCCTCGCAGGTCTGCTCGGCGGCATAACGCTGAATGGCGGAACTGATGATTTCCCGGCTCTTTTCGTCGGCGGTTTCATTGGTTTCTTCGACTTTGCGTTGAATCAATGCCGACATTTCGTGCTCGCATTCGTCTTCGAGACGCTTCAGGAGCAGCTCTGTGGCTTCCTCAATATTCATCGCCGTGATTTTCAGAAGTTGGTTCTTCTGCTGCGCCATCAAGACAGAAAGCTGTTTTTCCTTAAGCCCGATATTATGCACTCTTCTGTCGATTTCCTTTTGCTGCTGCTTCAACGCCTTTTCACGCTGCTGAAGCATTTCATTCTGACGATCAAGTCCATCCTCGCGTTTGGTCAGCCGCATTTCAGTTTCGTGCAACTCGGCACGCGTCTTATTGGCCTCGGCTGCGAATTCCTCTCGTTTCTTGATAGTTTCCGCCGCTGCATCGATCTGGGCGGACTTAATTATATTCTCCGCTTCCCTTTTGGCACCTTCGACCTGTCGTTGCAGATCCTGTTTCAACGTTTTAGCCTTCGCCCTGGCAATGACCTGGCTGACCATTGCCGTAAGAGCTACCCCCAGAAGAAACGCGATAATGGAGACCATAGTATAGGGCAGCAGACTTTGCATCAGTATGGCATTCATAGTATTCTACCTTTCCCTTGTCGTTCTCAACGAGTTCTCAAAACATCGCTCAATTGGAAAGATCATGGGCTACCCGGCAGGAAAGCCGCAAAGAAATGGTTGTGAGTTACGAAATCCTTTTCACCTGAGCGCAAAATCAGCTACTTAGTGCCAAAATATCCTCTAAACGTGGTAATTCAGGCATCAAGAGAATTATTTGTTCCCCGTAATTTGCCGATTTTTTGCTCAAAACTAACACTCCCTCGCATATAAGCGAACGCTTTTTCAAGCATATTTCATCTCACGCTAAATCCACTTTTTAGCACCAAATAAGAGGTCCTGAATTAATATCGTCATTCAGAACTCATAACCGGCGATAAAAGCGTCTTTGCAACTTAAATACCTTGGAAGGAGAAGCTTACAATCTTTCTCCTTTGTATGTGCCCCTTTACATAGTAATAATAAAACTTCAAAGAAAAACGGGACACTTCCATAATCTCGTTCGTCAACTGTTGCTTACTTTATTCTATGATAGACCCTTTATAAAAATCGGTCAAGAAAAAAATCTGTGAATTGCCTATTTTGTGGCTACCGGCATTCCGGAGAATAAAAAATATACTAAAGTAGACATTCAGTTCCTTGAAATTACAATGAATATTCCCATAAGTGCTTTATTCACATGAAATAAAAGATTCTGGTTATTCTAATCGATTACAATAGCTTTTAGACTTTTCGGAAACAGAAGGCAGGAACTTGAGTCATAAAATTTAACTAATTGCCTCGAATATTTCAAATAAGCCGTTAAAGCCGACGGGAAAGTATGGCTTCTACTGCTTTTAAGGCACATGCCAATAAGAGTGGCTTATAATGTAGTTGTTTATTGGCTTCTATGACTTCTGCAATTAAGGTCCTTAGAAAACACAATATTTTACAATGTTATCAATTATAGATTATTGCGTAGAATTTAAGGTTCCGTTAGAATTGGCAGGAATGGAGAAAGATATAGACCTTAATAAAATTGTTAGGCAGCACCTTGAGATGGAGCGGTTTTTCACCGGCTTTGCTCTTAAAGGCAGGTCTGAAACACTCGAAACACAAAATCAGGAGGATATTATGGCTGTCGCCGAGAAAAACGCCGAGCTTGAGAAAATCGCTGGGCAAGTAAATCAATGCCGCAAGTGCGAGCTGGGATCGTTGCGGACAAACACCGTGCCCGGCGAAGGTAACCCGAACGCCCGTATAATGTTCGTCGGGGAAGCACCCGGCGCCGACGAAGATAAGCAAGGCCGACCTTTTGTCGGCAGGGCCGGCCAGCTATTGGGCAAGATTATCGTAGCCTGCGGGCTGAAACGAAGCGATGTCTTTATAGGCAATATATTAAAGTGCCGCCCGCCCGGGAATCGCGATCCTCGGGCCGAGGAAATAATAAGCTGCCTGCCCTACCTCCAGAGGCAAATTGAGATAATCGATCCTGAGATTATCGTAGCCCTTGGCGCTCACGCAGCCAAAACACTGTTAAATACGACCAAGCCGATAGGGCAACTGCGGGGCCAGTTCCACGAGTATTATCCCGGGATCGGCAAACCGCCCGTGAAGCTAATGGCCACATATCACACCGCCTATCTGCTGAGAAATTACTCGCAGGAGAACCGTAGAAAGGTCTGGGAGGATATGAAAAAGGTTCTCGCCGAACTCGATCTGCCGATACCGTAGTGAAATGTTCATAATATCCCAGGTCCTTGAACAACACCAATTATTTCTTTATAGTACGGCAATGGCTCAATTCACATGGCCGGTATTTGAGAACGTCATTGAACTATCTTTACTTCAATTCCGTCAATGGCAGTTCTGGATTTCATTCTCCATCGGCCGATAACAACAGGGCCTATGCCGAACTTATTAGCATAGGCCCCGCCCTTCGACTTCGCTCAGGGTGAAGAAAGCCTTCATGCCGAGCGGAGACGAGGTACACTACTCAGCAGCCTCTCTCGGTCGATACAGGCGAATATCATCGAAATACATTTTGCCCGAACCGCCGGGCGTAGTCATATTGTCTTGGGTTCCAAGGCCAATAGCGATCCTGTCAACGTTGGTCAGGTTAATGCCCTGATCGGCAAAAGCCTGAAGCGGAATAACCCACTCGGTCCAGGTATCGATGTTCGCCGCGGCCGGATCATCGTGTACCACCACCGCAGGTGAGCCTGCGCTGTTAGACACGGCCACATACAGCGGCTCGGCGGCGTTGCTCTCGATGCCGATATCCTGATTCGCCCACTGCGTACCGACCGTGCCGGTAATCGTGACGTTGGTGAATACGGCCTGACACGTTAGAGCGGCATCATGGCTTGTCAGTGCCAACCCTATATAGACATTCGAACTCATCGAGATGCTCTGCGGATTCCATGCCA